>NZ_MVDI01000005.1 GCF_002939305.1 Chroococcidiopsis sp. TS-821
CTACTGGCGGTGCGGCGATGAAGGCGATGATGAAGCAGGTTGTTGCTGCTAACAGTGTTGGGATCATCAGTACGCCAAACCAGCCTACGTATAGCCGGTTGTCTGTTGATGTTACCCAGTTGCAAAACCGCTCCCACAATGATGCGCTTTCGCGTCTTTGTAGAGTTGTTGTCATCTTTCTATGATTGCTTGGTGTTATTTTTCAAACTCAAGTTAGGTAGGTATACTACCCATATCAATAGCTTAAAGGTTGTGTTGAGATTTGTAAATTGTTTTGTTATAAGCTTTAATTATCACAATTATTTAATTATTTTATAAATTATGACCCCGCTCTAGAAAGCTAAAAAACGCTCAGTGTTGGTTTAGTCTGTGTTGAGTTAGAGGCTAATTGCTGTTTTGATAAATCAGCCAGGAGGCCACTTCATTTGTCTTCCACCTAAAATATGTAGATGCAAATGGTACACAGTTTGACCGCCATCGGCTCCAGTGTTAATGACTACGCGATAGCCATTTTCCAAACCAACTTGTTGTGCTACGCGTTTTGCTGTGAGTAAAAGGTGTCCCAAAAGTGTGCAGTCTTTAGATTCAGCATCGGCTAATTTCGCAATCGGTTCTTTGGGAATCACGAGGATGTGTACAGGGGCTTGCGGGTTGACATCTTTAAAAGCAAGTGCCAAGTCATCTTCATAAACAATATCAGCGGGAATTTCGCGGCGAATAATTTTGCTAAAAATAGTTTCTGTAGTTTCACTCATGCTGATCTATATGTAGTTCTGCTAGAGATTCTAAAGGGTTATTGTTCTGGAATAAAGATGTTGGCGCGGGTTTGGAGTGCATCTATCGTTGGCATCGATGCCTTGAAGGTGGGTGTAGAAATCGATGTATCTGGCGGACTACCAGGAATTGTTGTGGTCGGACTACCAGATGCAGCAGTACAAGAATCGCGAGAAAGGGTGAAAACAGCACTCAAAAATGCGGGATATGCTTTTCCCATGCGCAAAATTGTGATTAATCTAACGCCTGCTGATGTGCGAAAAGAAGGTCCTAGTTTTGATTTACCAATGAGTGTTGGTATATTAGCGGCGTCAGAACAAATCAACGCTCAACTTTTGGGAGATTACCTTTTTTTGGGTGAAGTCTCGCTTGATGGTTCGCTGCGTCCAGTCGCTGGCGTGCTACCGATCGCAGCTGCTGCCCGAAAGCTTGGTATTGTCGGTTTAGTTGTTCCTATTGATAATGCCGAAGAAGCTGCACTTATCCAAGATGTTTCTGTTTATGGTTTTAAGCATTTGGCTGAGGTAGCTGATTTTCTCAATAACCCGCAGCGCTATCAGCCAGTCAAGAGTGAGGTACAACAATTAGGAAAAACGCGCTCATCCAGTGGAGACTTGAAAGATGTCAAAGGTCAAGCACACGCTCGCAGGGCGCTAGAAATTGCGGCGGCGGGAGGACATAACTTAATTTTCGTAGGACCACCAGGAAGTGGTAAAACAATGTTAGCGCGTCGCCTACCAGGAATTTTGCCGCCGTTGAGTTTTGCGGAAGCTTTAGAAGCGACACAAATTTACTCGGTTGCTGGGTTGTTGAAAAATCGCGGTTCGTTGGTGCGC
This sequence comes from Chroococcidiopsis sp. TS-821, assembly GCF_002939305.1. Classification (NCBI taxonomy): domain Bacteria; kingdom Bacillati; phylum Cyanobacteriota; class Cyanophyceae; order Chroococcidiopsidales; family Chroococcidiopsidaceae; genus Chroococcidiopsis; species Chroococcidiopsis sp. TS-821. The sequence goes on from NZ_MVDI01000005.1 coordinate 1,611, forward strand.
GATCGCCCATTTCGCAGTCCGCATCACTCGGCTTCTGGTCCTTCGCTGGTTGGTGGAGGTAGTTTTCCGCGTCCTGGAGAAATTTCCCTGGCGCATCATGGCGTTCTTTTTCTAGATGAGTTTACTGAGTTTAAACGCGATGTTTTAGAATTCTTACGCCAGCCGTTGGAAGATGGTTATGTTACCGTATCGCGTACGCGGCAATCTGTTGTTTTTCCAGCACAGTTTACGCTGGTTGCAAGTACGAATCCTTGTCCTTGCGGTTATTATGGCGACTCAATTCAACCGTGTACTTGTTCGCCACGCCAAAGAGAGCAATACTGGGCAAAACTATCAGGTCCATTGATGGATCGAATTGATCTACAAGTTGCGGTGAATCGCCTGAAGCCAGAAGAAATTACGCAACAGCCTAACGGAGAACCATCAAGTAGCGTGCGACACCGAGTTGAAGCCGCACGCGATCGCGCGCTCAAGCGCTTCAATTCAAAAATTCGCTGTAATGCGGCTATGCAAAGTAGCGACTTAAGAACTTGGTGTCAATTAGATACCACTGCAACGACTTTACTTGAAGGTGCCATTAAAAAATTAGGTTTATCAGCACGAGCGAGCGATCGCATCCTTAAAGTGGCGCGGACAATTGCTGATTTGGCTGGCGATGAAGATTTGCAAGTTCATCATGTTGCGGAAGCAATTCAGTATCGTACTATTGACAGAATGCAGTAAATCATTGCTAACAGTATTTAATCAGATAATCTTGCAGTCATATTTGAATCTTTATTTTAAAAAATTGCTGTTTTAATTTAAATATTATTTATATTTGTTGCTAAAAATAAACTCTCTTAAACGTCCTGTTCAAGTATTCGTTACGACAAATACTCAATGCATTTTGGTTATCCATCTTGCGGGGGTAGTCATTGCACCGCGTTGTTTTGTAGAATTCCCAAGGTTCCCCTCATTGCATAAAGCTTGCACTTGAGATTGCAATCAAACATTGTATTGTGAGGCTCTAAATAGGAAAAATTCAAATGCAACCTTGGCTGATTATACTTTTACTAATTTCGGTCGCTTTTATTGTTTTTTCTACAACAAAACTCAAGCTCCATCCATTTTTGGCTTTAATTTTTGCTGCTTTAGGTTTCGGAATTTTAGCAGGAATGCCCTTAGATCAGGTGATTGAATCAGTGTCTGATGGATTTGGGAGAACACTCGGTTCAATCGGAATTGTGATTGTTGCAGGTATTATTCTAGGAACTTTTTTAGAAAAATCAGGTGGGGCGTTTACCTTAGCAGATAGCGTACTGAAGCTAACGAAAAGAAAAAATGTCCCGTTAGCAATGGCAATTATTGGTTACATTGTGGCGATTCCTGTTTTTTGTGATTCAGGATTTGTGATTCTATCGCCGTTAAATAAGGCATTGACTAAAAAAGCAGGAATGTCTTTAGCCGTGAGTGCGATCGCCCTCAGTTTAGGACTGTATGCAACGCACACAATGGTACCGCCAACCCCAGGACCCATCGCTGCTGCTGGATTACTCGAAGCGGATTTAGGGTTAGTCATTCTTTGCGGATTAGCTGTTTCGATTCCTGCTTTATTAATTGGTTGGCTATTTGCCTTAAAATTTGGCAGTCGTACGTATATTGACCCAGAACCAGAATTTAGCGAAGCAGAAATTAATCAAATTATGCAGGAAGGTCCTTCCGCATTCCAAGCTTTCTTACCGATCGCGATTCCAATTATTTTGATCCTTGCTAAATCGATCGCTGATTACCCAACGAACCCGTTAGGAGAAGGATTCTTACAAACTTTTGTGAGTTTTATTGGCAACCCTTTAATTGCTCTAATCATCGGTGTTCTGATTTCCTGGAGTTTACCGAAAAAATTTAATCGAGAACTGCTTTCGGATCGCGGTTGGGTAGGAAAAGCATTACTCGATTCCGCAGCCATTATTTTGATTACAGGTGCTGGTGGTGCATTCGGTAGGGTTTTGCAAAATTCTGGGATTGCTGAGGCGATCGGTAAGAACTTAGCTGGAGGAAATTTAGGCATTTTTTTACCGTTTATCATTTCCTCTGCAATTAAAACCGCGCAAGGTTCTTCGACGGTTGCGATTGTGACGACAGCAACCTTGCTAGCACCGTTACTCGGCGTTCTGAATCTCGATGCACCGCTCGATCGGGCGCTAACTGTAGTTGCGATTGGGGCTGGAGCGATGGTAGTGTCGCACGCTAATGACAGCTATTTTTGGGTCGTTTCGCAGTTTTCGCGAATGACGACTGAACAAGCATTCAAGCTACAAACTTTGGGAACTTTGACCGAAGGCGTTGCCGCCGGAGTTATTGTTTGGATTATTAGTCTTGTGACTTAATCTTAGAGTTTTATAGCTTGTAAGAGTGCAGTTACTGAGCTACAGTATAGCTTCCAATTCTGGAGAAGCCAAACACTCAAAAGTTACTCTAGCTGCGGTTTCTCTGCACTCGTCAACTTTGTTCAGCTAGCCCTAATCATAATCGCGGTGACGACGCATAGAAGTGGATGCAATACCTGCGGCTTTACGGTATTTGGCAACTGTTCTACGTGCAATAGAAAGATGATAGCGAAGCTTTAAGAGTTGAACGAGTTGTTCGTCGGTGTAGGGCTGATTGGGAGATTCCTCGGCGACAAGTCGTAGGAGGAGTTGTTGAATTTGTTGGGGTGTACGTCCGCCTACAGACATAGGCACGCACAACGATGCGAGGGGAATTGTGCGTTCGCGCGTTCCACACACGCGCAAATATCTACTACGAACGATTCTACTAACCGTAGCATTACTCAATCCCACTGATTGCGCGACAATTTGTTGGGGTGTGGGAATTAAAGCTAATGCATCTTGGCTATGTAAAAAAGCTTGTTGGCGTTCGACTAAAAACTGTCCGACTTTGAGCAAATTTTCTTGCCACTGATCGAGCGCTGTGAGTAAGCTTTGCGCTTTTTGTAGCAGCTTTTCTAAGCGTTGTTTATCTTGTGCTTTTGCTTGCGGTTGCTGTAACAAATGAATTGCTTCTTGATTAAGACAAAATCGCTGACGCGGTTGCGCGATTAAAGAAACTTGCCAAGTTTGATTGGCTGTTAGTTCGGCTTGCAAATCTGGCGTGACAATGGGTACATTGCTGTAACCAAAATTTCTGGCTGGGCGCGGTTCTAAAGTTTGAATTTGCGCGATCGCCGCTTGCAAATCTTTATAAGTTATTTGAGATGTTAGTTGTAATGAACCGTTAATTTTTTGTAGTAATAGTTCGCAATTCTCAATTGCCTTCGGAGAATGACCAACACAATCAGCTATTTCTTCCAAGTAGTCGCGCGCTAAAAGTCTCGCCAGTTCCTCTACATCGTCTTGAAGTTGTAGTAGTAAACATTCGCGTAACGAACGCGCGCCAATTCCTGGGGGGTCGAGACTTTGCAGGATTGGTACGCATCTTTCTAATTCTTGAGGACTCCAGGAAGTTCCTTGTGCCCAAGTTTCGGGAGTTTGTTCTAAGTATCCGGCACTCGATAACCATTGAGTGAGATAAATGAGTATTTCGCGTTGCTGATTTGAAATTGACAACGCGGCAATTTGTCCGTACAAATGCTCTTGGATTGTCGCACTTGCTGCTTGGACATCGTACCACTCTGGTAAAACGTCACCGATGAGCGAGTCACGATTGTCTGTCGGCGTTTCAATTAAAAACGGGTTTTCCTTCGCTTCGGCTTGCAAGTATTTAACGACTTGGTTGCGATCGCAAGACAGCAAGCGTATGAGTTGCTGTAACGTTGGATAAAGAACAGTATCCGTTTGCAAGCGCGTCGCTAGTGACTGGGTAGAAGCAATAACCATATCGTAAGGTCAAAGGTCAGGGTTAAAAGCTAGCTATAAATTCCACTGTTGGCGTTTCTGGGCAAAGGTTTGAAGGTCCAAACCTAGGAGTTTATGCGGTTGTTGCGGATCGAGAAGTAACGCGCGACGAATTAAATCTTGTTCGAGTTGCGCTAAGGCTTGCGCTAAGTTGAGTTCGGGTTGCTCGTTTTGCGTAAAAACGAGATGTTCGGGTAAAATGGGTCGTCCGCCAGAAAGAACAGCGGCGCGTTCGAGAATGTTTTGTAACTCGCGGACGTTTCCAGGAAACGGATAGCTTTTGAGTTTTGTCATCGCGGTTTCGGCGATCGCTAAACTCGGATACCCTTGCTTGAGTGCTATTCGACTTAAAAAATGCTGCGTAAGAAGTTCGATATCTTCTACGCGATCGCGTAAGGCGGGTAATTTTACGCGCACAACGTTCAGGCGATAATACAAATCTTCGCGAAACTGGTTACTATGTACCATTTCTTCCAAATTTCGGTTTGTCGCAGCTAAAATTCGGACATCGACTGTGCGCGTTTGGTTACTTCCTAAGCGTTCAAACGAGCGGTCTTGCAAAACCCGCAATAATTTACTTTGAATCACTGGTGTGAGTTCGCCGATTTCATCCAAAAATACAGTTCCACCATTCGCTTGCTCAAAACGACCAATACGCAGGTGATCTGCACCTGTAAATGCGCCTTTTTCGTGTCCAAATAACTCAGCTTCTAACAAATGTTCTGGTAGCGCGGCGCAATTAACTTTAACTAAAGGTTTTTTACTGCGCGCACTTGTCGTATGAATCATCGACGCGACCAATTCTTTACCTGTACCTGATTCACCTAAAATCAATACAGTGGAGTCACCTTGGGCGATGCGACCAATCAGTTTAAACACATTTTGCATCAACGGCGATCGCCCTAGCATTTCTTCGGTGTTTTGACCGAGTGTTTCTGCACTGACGCGGTACACTGGTGTTTGATGATGCGCAAGTGCTTTTTCGGTAAGCTCGACTAAAGTTTCTAAATCAAAAGGTTTGGTTAAATAGTCATAAGCGCCTAGCTGCATTGCTTCAATCGCAGTCCGGCTGGTGCCGTAAGCCGTCATCACAATTACAGGTAGTTCAAAGAGTATTTTGCCTAAGTTTTTTAATACGGTCATTCCCTGCGTGCGTGGCATTTTTAAATCGAGAAACACCAAATCAGGGCGATCGCCTTGTGCGATACCGTCTTGAATAATTTTGAGTCCTTGACTGCCGTCTTTTGCTTCTATAACGGTATAGCCTTCGTCTTGTAATATTTGTGCCATTGCCTGACGCAATGGTTTTTCATCATCAATAATTAAAATTTTTGGCATATTGTGAATTAGTAACAAACGCTACTCGGTCTAGTGGTAAGTACACACTAAACTTTGTACAGCCAGGGTGCGACTGTAAATCGATATATCCTCCGTGATGCGTCACGATTTCATGGCTGATTGCGAGTCCTAATCCGGTTCCATCAGCTTTTGTCGAGTAAAACGGGTCAAAAATTCGCTCTTGTTGTTCTGGCAGAATTCCGACGCCGCGATCTTCTACCCATACGATTAAATATTGGTCTTGTTGTTTTACTCCGACTTTGACTTCGCCAGGCGGGATACTTGCTTGAATTGCGTTGAGAATCAAATTTAAGATAACTTGTTCAATGCCGCGACGTTGCAATGAAATTTCTGGCAATGGTGCCAATGCAAGGAAATATGTCAAAGCTACATCCTGTTGTTCGGCTTGGGGGCGCAGCAGTGATACTGCTTCCTCTGCGATCGCTTCTAAGGAAACATTCACAAATTCTTCTTCTTGTTGGGTTTTATCGAAATAAAGTAACCTTTTGACTAATGTCTCTAAGCGATCTACTTGCTCTAATAGACTCGGAATCGGCAAATTTGTAATTTCTTGCCTGTGTAGCTGTCGTTTGACATACTGTAAATTGAGCCGCATACTGGCTAAAGGATTGCGCACTTCATGCGCCACACCTGCAACAAGCTGTCCTAACGAAGCGAGACGATCTACGCGCCGCAACCGCTGCTCTAACTCTTGCCGACGCTGCTGCATTATATTAATTGATGCTCCGACTTGTCCCATTTCGGCGGGAAGTGGCGGAATCATATTGGCTTTACCTTGTTCAATTGCTTTGATACCTTGTTGTAATTGCAATACCCCGCTGCGTAATTGGATTGTGATATAAACAGTCCACCCGACAACGCACAAGACCATCACGATCGCGAGTGTTGTAAGGATCTGCGATCGCGCGTCAGTCGTTCGCGGAATTCGCTTCATTGTCCACACAGCACCGCCAAGTGGTAAAGGATCGGCACGTAGGACGACAATATCCAAGCGCGAGTAGAGTCCCATTTCCTGTGGTAGGTGCTGCCGACTTGCATTCGTGACTAATTCCAAAATTTTGCCTTTTTCTGCTTGCGGAATATCGCGTTTGGGAACAGGTCCGCCGTGAGTCGGATAGGCATAACCTAAGAGTTGATTTTCACTAAAGATGTAAAAACCACCTTCGACGCGGGGAAAGTCACTCAACGCTGCATGCGATAACTTCCACAGATAGTCATCCCACTTCTTGCTCACAACGATAGGGCTGTGACTCGGATTGTCTTCCCAAAAGTGTTGCATCAAGCGGGCATTGGCACGCGCTAATTCGCCTTGCGTGCGGGCGGCGATCGCACTTTCGCGACTGTGAAATAATTCTGCTAATAGCCACAGCGCGGCTCCACCCAAACACAAAAACAGCGCGATGAGAATTGTCAATTGTTGCTGAAGTGTCCAACGTCGCGGGACGATACTCTTGCTCATTGATATTTACATTTGTGTAAAATTTTCTCAATGACTCATATGCCTTATTATCGCTAAGCAAGCGTTCAAGGTGTGAGTTCAATTGCTGGTATCATCTTTGCTAGCGACAATTGTCCCTCTTGATTTACCACTGAATGCGGTAGGTTAGGCTCATAGTTCTTCCTCTAGCAGGTAAATTGAGCGTTTCATCCACAAAGCCATCAAGTTGAGAATTCACTGTTTGATACTGCTCGTTTAAGAGATTTTGAAGGTCCAAAGTTAACTCTCCCTGCCCAATCTTGAGCGTACTAGAAAAATTCACAACGGTGTAGCCATCGATCGGTAATGGGTCAGATCCGGCTTGAAATCCGACGATGCGATTGTTCACCTGCGATAGCTGCAAACGATTGCGCCAATTTGGCAGCGTTTGGTTTTCGATATACGCACTCAGCGTCACTGGCAAAACCTCATAGCTACTCAACGCTAAATAGTTGCCATCTCGGTTCGTGTCATTTTCACCGAAGTAGTAGCTTAAGGTTCCTCCTAGTTGCCAATTGCCTGATGGTTGCCAGTCGATAGCGGCTTCAATACCATAGTGACGCTGTGGCGCGCGCACAAGCTCAATACCACCACTGGGCGAAGCCGTGTAAGCTGCTCCTAAGTCGGATTCGTTGTAGAACGCAGACAGCGAAGCTTGGATTTGTTGCCAGTTCCCTTGCAGCCCAATTTGGTAGTAATTGACTTTCTGCGGCTGAAATGGTGTCAATTTAGGATCGATGCGAAAATCTCTAGGCGGATAGCTGAGGATGCTAAAGCCATAATCAGGAATAAAGAAATCTTGCGAAAACTGCGCATAAGCTTGAAGCGATCGCGTCAGATGATAAACAAGGCTGGCATTGAACAACAGATCGTTGAACTGAAGCGCACCGCCAGCGATCGCATCACCGCTGTAACGGTTAAAGTCACTATCGTATAGCGGGATGTAGTTATTAATTTGCAGCTGTAGCCAGTTGTGCCGAATTCCACCGCTTAGCTGCAAGCGATTATTGACCTGCCACTCTAGCGATGCAAACACGCCAAGACTTTCCAAATTATAGGGCGGTACATAAGTTGCTGCACTCGTCTTTTGAGCAATCTGTCCGTCACTAAAGTCATAAATTTGTTCGTCAAAAAATTCCAACTCAAGCGCATTTTTGGCTTGATACTCGTAGTCGGCTCCCCAGCGTAAACGAACGCGATGCAACAATGGCGTTTCTACTTGCAGTTGCCCTCCAATCAACTCGCTACCCGATCGCGTGCGGATAATACCTTCAAAAAAGCCGTCGCGATCGTCTAACAGCGTGCGTTCAACATAGCGCGATCGGCTGTAGTAGCTAGAAAGCGATACACTACTGCCTGCAAGATTTTCATTCGCGTAGCCGATGCTGAGGTTGGTAGATGCTGTTCCTGGCAAATCTGCATCGCGCACTGTCACGCGGCGGCGAATTCCCCGCGCCTGCTGTTGTCCAGGCATTTGCAAAGAGTCGTCATCGGGGACAACATTAATACGAGCAAACTGTTGAACCGCGCGAACCGCAAACTGCAAGCGCTCGGTTTTGCTGAGATGAATATTGGCGCTACCAAACGCATCGAGTTGCGTTGTGTCATCGCTACCAAAGCTACTGTTGGGTAGCATATTCCCCTCAGCATCAAAAACGCTGTTGTTGAAGCGAGTAGAGATATCAAAGCGGTAGTCCAGATTTTTTGCTGTGCCTGCAAAATATTGTCGCAAAAAGTAGTCAAATTTCTCTGCTGCCAAAATAGCCCGACCGCTTATCGGTGCCGTGACTCCGATTTCAGCGATCGCGGTAAAATTATCCTCTGGCTTTGTAGAGGTATCAGAAGATTGCGGTGCTTGAGCGATTTGCGTTGCCACAGGAACTGCTGCTATTACCTGTGCAGCCGCAGACGTTGCCATAAATAGCACAAACGCTTCCATTCAAGGTTTTTCAACCATAACATACAAATCTGTCAAGAGCGTTGCTAATAAGTCTGTGACTTCTCGGAGTGCTTGCTCGTCAGAGACAGGCTCAAGCGTACAAGGGTCTAACGGTCTAATTTGTTGCCAGCGTTTTGCAAGTGTTGCTACCGATTGCGGTGCTTCCCATAGCGGTAGCAGACAAGCTGCCATGTTACCGTCTACAGTAGTTGTCTTTGCCCCCAAAATTGACAGGTATTGGTCGATCGCGACTGGACGATTGTGCCGTGCAGATGCTTGAATCGCAGCGCGAACCGTAGCAGTTTGTAATTGAGGATGCAGATAAACGCGATCGCTACTGTGAATCGCGGGTAGATTTTTATGCAAAGGCAGTAGTGCGATCGCATCCCCTGTGGCGTGAGTAGACCAAAAATCAAGCAATCGATGAATTGGATGAATCAGTTCAAAAAGTTCGAGTTGCTGCGGGTAGGAAAGCATCGGTAAACTTAAGCCAATAAACGCAGGCATTTGCTCGATCGAACCAAAAAGTGGCGTGAGATCCCATTGCTGCCAATTCACCATTTCAATCAAGCTGAGTCCTGCGGCTGCGAGCATATCAAATAGATTCGCGATGGTATAGCCTTTGTCTCCTTGCAGCAAATAGTTCATCCGAATCACTTGATTAGTCACGACACCATCAGCGTCAGGAGTCCAGGTTTTTGCTTTAAGATCCACCCAGCTAGGCATTGCATTCATTGTTTCTCGTACCAATGCTTCTTCGGATTCACCTGCATTTTCATGAAACAATCCCATCAATTCAAACATCTTTTGCGCGCGGTAAAAGTGCTGTCGCTGAATGACGCTGTGTAAATTGGCACGAATAATACCATCAGGCTTTAATACTGCTTTCATCGTTCGCAGCGCTTCTATTGGATCGGGCAGTAAATATAGCACTTCATCGCAGTTGATGTAGTCAAACTCTATTCCCAAGCGTGGTAGTTCTTCCGCTGATAGCACTTGAAACTCGATTTGCACGTCGCTCAGGTGTGAGACGCGCTTTTGAGCCATCGCAATCGACGCCGGTGACACGTCAATGCCAATTATGCGCGCCCCTGGATTGGCGATCGCAAGAATAAGCGAAGTTAACCCACTACCGCAACCGACATCAAGAATCACTTTATCCTGCGGATGCACGACGCGATGATGCTGTAAATAGTAGGGCGTAGCGATCGCCTGCTGGTACAGTTTACTAGGCTCCGGCTGAACGGGCTGGTCGATGGGAGTAGCTGGATAAGGAGCCGTTTCGTATTGGTGAAAAATAGCATTGAGGCGCTCAATTGAAACACTCATAATCACAAAAAATAAATAGTCTTGTTATCAAATGATTAATGCAGCTTCATTATGCAAGAGCTAAGGAGGTATGAAAGCAAAAGCGCTGAGTGCGGAGTTGATCAGTCTCACACACTCAGCACCATTCCCCTAGCACTGCTTAGCTGAATTTTAGAAGCTTTCGCAATATCTCATTGAGATTCTATGCCATGCATTACAAGCTTGGAGGTAGTGACGGTGGTGGAACGCTACCTTTGGGAGGTGCAGTTCCCTTGGGTGGCGGTGGTTCAGTCCCCTTGGGCGGTGGTGGTTCAGTCCCCTTGGGCGGTGGTGGTTCAGTTCCCTTGGGAGGTGGTGGTTCAGTTCCCTTGGGTGGTGCAGTAGTTTGTCCTTTAGCGCCTTTAGCTCCTTTCTGAGCATAGAGCGTTTCTGAGCTTGCTGAATTAAATTCTGGTGTTGACGTAGAACGTACTGTCGCCGCAGCGGTTTCAGCAAGAAGAGGTGCAAGCGCTAAAGCAAAGAGCGCCCCTGCTCCCAAACGGAGAATCAAAGTATGAGCGAATCGACTCATGATGGAAGTCCTTCATTTGTCGTAAAGTACAGACCCTTCTTAGAAAAGCGAACTATTAGTTATAGAGTTTGGCTTTCCCAAAATGGGTTGTATGCGCAATGTGATGCGATACATAATTTCTCTTGTGCAAAAACGATGCCAAAAAAGATGACATTTTTGCATAACCAAATGCCGTCACAAGTAACTAAGCTATGTCTAGAGCAAATTGTTGAGTACCAATACTAGAAACCACAGTCAATTTTGTAAAAAATTATATACAAAGATACTGGATTTAAAGACAACACTTACGCTCAGTGAGTGTTAGCTAGCACGGTGATGCAGCCAACTGATGAGTTGTGCCATTTGTTTCTTCAATTGGTTAATTTCTGTTTGCATCTTTGTGATTTTTTGATTCAGTAACTCTATTTCGCTGAGGTTCGCATTATCTAAAGAACCTTGAATAACCGTAGGTTCTTGAATAACTGTGGGATTACTGACAACCACTTTTTTACGTGGTAGCTTCGCTTTCTGCATTGCTGATTTAATTGCAGCAACTAACTCTTTTTGTTCAAATGGTTTTGAAATAAACTCAAAGTATTCAAACGGTTCCTGAATTTTTTCTAAAACTTCTTCCTTGCGTCCAGACATTAAGACCAAAGGAATTTTTTGCCAATGATGATTTTGCTGAATTTGTTGAAAAACTTCCCATCCACTAAGTTTAGGAAGTAGAAAATCCAACATAATTAAGCTTAAGGATTCTTGAGATATTAATTTTAGACCCTCCACGCCATCTTTTGCTTCTAAAAGCTCAAAATTACCAGGCGGTAACATCTCCTTAAGCCGCGCTCGAATCACTCGACTATCATCAATAACGAGTATTTTATTACTTCCCACAGCAATGGCTCCCTCAAAAATAATAAAAAAATAAATAGTAGATTTAATAACAAATAAACAAGTCAGTAGTTTTGGCTAAATAGAAGAGAAAAGAGGCGTAATTGTATTTTGTATTGTCATTTGATGCTAAGTAAACTTGGTGTTAGCAGCATCTTATAGATTGAAGTTGCCAATTTGGCATTTTTCCGGTAGCCTGTAACAATAACGCTATAAAATAAACTTAACGCTGCTGCCGATCTCAGTCCAAGAGAAATTCTACTGATACTGGACTCAGGCTATTTTAAGTAGGGCGATGATTTAAGTAAATCTACGGTAGTTGCATTTAACTTTTGTGAAAGCTATATAACTGTGTCAACTGTAGAATAAGCATTACTGCGCAAGTCGTGCCAAGCTGATGAAAGCCGCTATTGATGTGGATAACCTATAGTTTATAGAGAAGATTATTTAAGTAATAACAGGTTGCGCTCTGCTGCAGTTCTACTAAGCGTTTATGAATCAATCACCAGCTTCCAAACTCAATTTTGACCCAGTACCAGCATGGTTGCGTCGTCCAATTGGAAAAGCTAGCGAACTCTCTATAGTCCAAAAAATTATTAAGCAACGTCAAATTCATACTATCTGTGAAGAAGGTCGCTGTCCTAACCGCGGTGAGTGTTACGCGCAAAAAACGGCATCCTTCTTACTGATGGGACCTACGTGTACTAGATCTTGTGCCTTTTGTCAAGTTGATAAAGGTCACGCACCCATGCCGTTAGATCCTGACGAACCGCGCAAGGTAGCCGAAGCAGTACAGTTATTAGGGTTACGCTACGTTGTTTTGACCTCGGTAGCGCGGGATGACTTACCCGATCAAGGTGCGAGTTGGTTTGTAAAAACGATGGAAGCGATTCGCAAAGATAACCCAGCGACACAAATTGAGGTTCTCACCGCAGATTTTTGGGGTGGTACTTCTCAAGAAGCAGGACAGCGCGATCGCATTGCGACGGTCGTTCGAGCAAAACCAGCGTGTTACAACCACAATATCGAAACTGTACGCCGCTTACAAGGACCTGTACGCCGAGGAGCTAAATACGATCGCTCGCTGCGCGTTCTTCAAATTGTCAAAGAACTCGATGCGAGTATTCCAACGAAATCTGGGTTAATGCTGGGACACGGCGAAACCGAAGCAGAAGTGATTGAAACAATGGCAGACTTGCGGACGGTAGGATGCGATCGCATCACGATTGGTCAGTATATGCGCCCTTCACTCGCACACCTCCCTGTACAGAAATATTGGACACCCGCAGAATTTGAACATTTAGGAGCGATCGCCCGCGAGATGGGTTTTGCGCACGTGCGTTCGGGTCCGTTGGTGCGGAGCTCGTATCATGCTGGAGAGGACGAGGAAAGCAGAGAGTTAGAGCTCAGGGGTTGAAAGTCAGGAGATTATATAACTAACCCTGGTCGCTCACGCGTCACTCCTTTGAAAATATTTCTAGAGAAATGTACTCAAACAAACCAATGTTTGGTATTTCTTAATAAGTTACAACATTAGGAGTTGATTCTTATGACTTCTCAAGCTACTAAAGATGCCACCATCAAAACAGGTAATCCTCCTTACCCTTATCGGACAATTATTGCCCTCATCTTGCTAGCAGGTAACTTTTTAGTTGCTGCAATTTATTTCCGCATTATTAATCCTTAAGTGAGATTGTAGAGCAAGAGTTAGAAAGTAAAAGCCAATAGGCTGGAGATTTTGGGCGTTAGGAGGCTAGATCTGTAGTAAAACAATTAACTGTGCTGCACGCTAGCATCGTTGAGTGTTGGAGGTTATGTACCGACCCACTAACACTTAACTCCTAAGCTCAAATCGTCCTTAGATGGTTCCTTTGAAAAGTCCTTTGGGACGAATCAGTAAGACCAAAATCATAATAAATAGGGCTACGCCTTGTTTGTATTGCGAACCAAGAAATGGCGTACTCACTTCTTGCGATATGCCAATGATGAAAGCAGCGGCGATCGCTCCGTAAGGATTGCCAATTCCTCCCAGAATCACCGAAGCAAACATTGGTAAAATTAGAAACCAACCCATGTTGGGGCGGACTGCGGTGATTAAGCCGTACATACTACCGCCTAAGGCAGTTAAACTTCCCGCGATCGCCCAAGTCCAAACAATGACTTGGTCAACATTGATACCAGAAACGCGGGCAAGGTCGATATCATCTGCCACCGCACGCATGGCTTTGCCTATTTTTGTATTCTGTAATAAGTAATGTAGGCTTAAAATGGCTAGTACTGCCAGTACGAGAACAATGATTTGATTTTGGGGAATTTTCAATCCTAAAAGGTCTCTGGCTGGAGAAACGGGCAAATTGTAGGCTTGATTGCTACCACCCCAAATAAAAACAATGCCATAACGGACGAAAAGTGCAAGTCCAATCGAAAGAATAATCAATGTTGTAGAAGTTGCTCGGTTAGCACGCATTCGCGACCAAAGTAATTTTTCTGAAAGTAGCATCGCGATCGCGGTACCGCACGCTCCAATCGCCATTGACAGCCAAATGTTTATATTTCCTACAGTATTGGCAACGAGCGTGAGATACGCACCCAGCGTCATAAAGTCACCATGGGCAAAGTTGGCTAGACGCAATATTCCATAGGTGAGTGTTAATCCCACCGCAGCTAAAGCAATGATGCTACCTACTGCAATTCCATTAACGATGAGTTGAGCTTGTTGTACGTCCATCTATGTTAAGCGTGTTAAGAGGTGTGACACTCAAAAAGCAACAATTATCTATGGTTGTACCATGACGGTTCAGATCTATGAAGACTATTGCAGCATTCAGCCAGTAGTCGCTTTGTGAAGAGTTAGTGTTTCATATCACAACTGTTGCATGGAAAACAGATTAACAATAAAGAGTGCTTTTTTACTCTATTTACTAAAGTGAATGGCAACATTACTTTCTCTTAACGATCGGCGATCGCGCTTGTCTGTGCATCTTTGAAAAATGACTGCGTGTCAGTTAAGAAAATATTTAGATGATTAACTGAGACAAATTTGGGGAATACATAATTATGACGGGTTTGCTTTGCCAAGCGTTGAGTTTAACCTGATTGTGTCTCAACGCTGATAGCATCCTCAATTACTAAGCATTTAACGGTCTGGATTTTCATGCAGCAGTCTAATATACCAGAAGAAATCCAAATGGGTGCAACTTATTTTGAACAAAAAGTTGCGAATCCAGAAGTGCTGCAATTCCAGCAAATTATTGCTGATTTGTGGCTAGAACGAGGCTTGAACGAGTTGCAGAATCAAATTAATCGCTGCTTAACTCGCGCGTATCACAGTCAGCAAGCTTTACAAGAGTTAGAAGCTGAAGTGTTTCAAATACTGATTCAGCAGTTGAGTATTTCCCTCAAAACAGACAAAGTTGCGATCGCATTTTTACAAGGTTTATCGTCACTCACGATCGATGGTACAACACCAAAGCGCTTATCGAGCGAACTCAATTATCAAGTTTGCTATAGTGCCTTGCCTACAGGTGCTGCGTCAACAAAGAACCTGTTAAAAGCTTGGCAACTACAACAAATCTTATCGCCTCAAGAATTGCAGGCGCTGCAAAATCAGAAACCCAAAGCAGCATGGGCGTTGCAAGACGATCGCGGAGTTGTTGGCTGGTTAATTGTCACAACGAGTCCATTTCCAAGAAGTGCAACGTTTGTAGAAAGATTAAAATTTCAACGGCAACCACAGTTCATCGAGCGATCGCTTAACATAACAATGCAAGCTATTGCCCAACTGCGGAAACTACAAGCACTCGTGCTTAAATGTCAGCATCTAGAAGTGCAAAATTGCGATTTATTGCGTACAAATAAGTTAAAAAGTGAATTTCTCGCGAATACAAGTCATGAAATTCGGACTCCTTTAAGTTCTATTTTGGGATTTACGCACTTGTTAAAAGCACAAGGCTACAATCCAGAAAATCACAGACATCAAGAATATCTCAATATCATTCTCACCAGTGGGCAACACCTTTTAGCACTGCTCAACGATATTTTAGATTTATCAAAAATCGAGGCAAATCAACTCGAAATCAAGAAAGAAACTGTCAATATTCCTGATGTTTGCCGTAGTGCAATCAATTTAGTCAAAGAAAAAGCCAGCGATAAAAACTTGCAACTCCAATTCGATATTGATGCGAGTGCAACTACCTTGGTAGCCGATTCGCTGCGCTTGAAGCAAATGCTGTTCAATTTGCTATCGAATGCACTCAAGTTTACAAATAAAGGTGCCGTCGGCTTACAAGTAAAACAAAAAGGCGCATTTATCCACTTTACGGTATGGGATACGGGTACAGGAATTGCTAAAGAAAAGCAGCCACAATTATTTCAGCCGTATGTGCAAATTTCTAACGTTGTGGCGGGGCGTCAAGAGGGAACAGGCTTGGGATTAGCTTTGACACAGAAACTTGCTCAACTGCACGGAGGTTGGGTAGAAGTGCAATCTGAAGTCAATCGCGGTTCGCAATTTACGATCGTTCTTCCGCTAACGACAGCAGTTGCGACAAGTGAAACTAATATACAGCCACAACGTAGTGTAACCACAGATATTCGCCCTAGTCTTAACTCGCAAGCTACACCCAAAACCGTAACAGTGATGTTGGTAGAAGATAATTTTCACAATGCGAAGTTGATGACGACATATTTGCGCAAATTAGGCTATCAAGTCACCTGGGTAAATAGCGCGGCGCAGATGTGGGAAGAATTACCAAAAGCTAAACCAGCCGTGATTTTGATGGATGTTCACCTCCCTGATGTGGATGGACTGACCTTAGTACAACAACTACAAGCCAACGCTGAGTATCGTCATATTCCCGTTATTGTACAAACCGCGATGGCGATGAAAGGCGATCGCGAAACTTGTCTAGCAGCTGGCGCGATCGACTACATTTCTAAACCCATAGATTTACAAGCGTTGGCAAATATGGTGTCAAAGTACAGTGATTTAGATCACTGATATTTCACAAAGAAAGCAGAACGCTGGTGTGGGGGGTGTCCAATCTCGACTCAATTCCACCATGCCACGTTATTTTCATAGTCTCCGTGCGCGCCTGAATTTTCTTGTCCTCCTGGCTGTTTTACCAGGGTTAGGACTAACGCTGTATGCTTACACGAAAGAATTACAAGCGCGCAAGGCTTACGTACGCGAGCAAGCGGTGTTGCTGACACAAGTTATCAGCGCGCATCATCAACAATTGATTGCAGAAACGCGGCAATTGCTTGTTGTTTTAGCACAGTTACCGCAAATTCAGAATAGCGTTCCGGCATCTTGCAACGCAATTTTACAAAATCTACAAAAGCAGTACCTGCGTTTTGCTACGTTGGGAGTCGTTCAACGTAATGGTAGCGTGGTATGTAGTTCTTCACCTGCTCAAAACGTTAACCTTGCGGATCGTTTGTGGATCGTCAATACGCTGCAAAAGCGCGAACTCACTATTAGTGATTACCTAATTGGGCGAATGAGCCGCAAGCCAGTCATTGTATTTGCCTATCCACTATTGAATGCTCAAAATCAGGCAAATACAGTCGTGTTTGCGTCGCTAGATTTAACTTGGCTCAATCAACTTCTTGCACAAATCAATTTACCAAGCAATACCTCGCTGATCGTCGTTGATGCCAAAGGTGTTGTCCTCGCCCAGCATCCACCGTCGGAATGGGTAGGGAAAAGAGCGAATCTACCGATTGTGCAGAAAATACTAGCACAAGGCAACGGCGTCGTTGAAGTGAAGGATGTCGATGGCATTTCCCGTTTATATGCCTTTACTTTACTCAGTAGCAGCTTACCGCAAGCAAATGCGTACATGGGAATTGGACTTTCAAAAGAAGCGCCCTTTACTGCTGCTGAGCGCAATTTGCAACGCAATTTACTTGGTTTGGTGATGGTTGCGAGCGGCGCGATCGCGATTTTGTGGATTGGTAGCAATTTGTTTATTTTGCATTGGGTTAAACGGTTCACGCAGGCGATCGATCGCTTGGCGGCGGGAGATTTTACCGCACGGATCGGCTTAAAAGATGCGCCGCAAGAAATGCAGCAACTGGTTGATAACTTTGATTTCATGGCAGCATCGTTAGCAAGCCAAATTGCACGATGTAATGCTACCGAAGTCGAGCTCAAGAAAGCAAACGAACGCTTTCAACTAGCAACAGCGGCTGTCAATGCCATCATCTACGACTGGGATATTCGTGCCAAGACAATTACTCGCACGCAAGGGCTATTTGACGTGCTTGGCTATACGACAACCGAAGCCGATCCCACTGATGATTGGTGGTTTGAACGCATTCACCCAGATGAGCAAAAATACGTGCGCAACTATATTGCCACGATGCTGAAAAGTTCTACTTCAACTGACTTTGCATTGGAATATCGCATGCGTCATCGCGACGATCGCTACGTCTATATTTGGGACAAAGGGCTAATCATCCGCGATGCTGACGGCAGTGCAGTGCGGGTTGTTGGTAGTGTTTTAGACATTAGCGAACGCAAGCAAGCCGAAGCCGCAGTGAATCAGATGAATGTGACTTTGGAACAACTTGTGCAGGAACGCACTGCGCAACTTGCTGCGACAAACCAAGAACTCGAATCCTTTTGCTACTCGGTTTCGCACGACTTGCGCGCGCCTTTGAGACATATTACAGGGTTTGCCGAAGCGCTAGCCGAGCGACTCGAACGCAATGGCGCAATCGCGGATGCTAAAGTTCGTCGTTACATCGAAGTAATTCAAAGTAGTAGCGATCGCATGGCGACGTTGATTGATGGACTACTGACGCTTTCCCGTGTTGGCAGAAAACAATTAATTCATCAACCTGTTGCACTTTATCCTTTGGTGGAAAACGCAATTTCGCTAGCAACGAGTCAAGCTGAAGAAGTTGATAGCCGTAATATTGAGTTTCAAATTGGTCATTTACCTACCGTAATGGGCGATCCAACATTACTGCAACAAGTTTTTACCAATCTGATCGATAATGCTGTTAAATTCAGCCGCAATTCACACCCAGCAATTATCCAAATTGATTCTTTACCCGACCGTACTTTGTTCGTTAAAGATAATGGGATCGGATTTCAAATGAAATATGCAGACCAATTATTCGGTGCTTTTCAACGCCTTCATTCCCAAAGAGAGTTTAAAGGAACAGGTATTGGTTTAGCCATTGTTCAACGTATTATTCATCGTCACGGAGGTACAATTTGGGCTGAGAGTAAACCGAATCAAGAAACAACTTTTTATTTCAAACTTGGACAAGTGGTTGAGGAATAAAATTACTGTGGAAGTTGAACCATCACGAATTCTTCTTGTCGAAGACGATCCTTTAAATATTGAACTTCTCAGACTAGCTTTAGATAGTTTTAATTTTGCCAATCAAATTGATATTTTGGAAGACGGCGAACAAGCACTACACTATTTATTAGGCAAGGAAGGTAATCCGCCGCATTTTCCATTACCAGACCTAGTGTTATTAGACCTAAGATTACCCAAGATTAACGGAGTTCAAGTTTTACAAGCAATTCGATCGCATCCGCGAACGCGCGATCTTGCTGTAGTTATTTTGGCTTCTTCTCCGGATGACAAAGACTTAAATGCCTGTTACGCTCTAGGAGTTAGTCAATGTGTCACTAAACCTCTTGATTTTGAGACATTTATTACCATAGTTCGCCAAGTCGGTTTTTACTGGGTGTTACTCAAAAAGCCGCCGTCGCTACCATCTGAATCTTAGAGCCATGATAAATCTTCTAAATTGCGCTCAATATCAGCCTGTGCCACAACAAAACATTGACTCGATTTTAAAGCTGCTGATTGTGGAGGATGTATTAGCCGATGTAGAGTTAATGATACTTGCTCTAGAAACAGCGGAAATTAAATTTACTTATGATACAGTTGATAACTTAAAAGATTGCGAACAACTGCTACAATCGAAATCCTACGATGCAGTACTAGCAGATTATCGTTTACCCCAATTCACTGCCTATCAAGTATTAGAGTTAGTGCAGCAATCAGCCCAAGAAATTCCGTTAATCTTGGTGACTGGTAGTTTAGGAGAAGAAGCCGCAGTAGATTGTATCAAGGCAGGCATGACAGATTATGTCTTGAAAGAGCGTTTGTTTCGCTTGCCGATGGTTTTAACGCGATCGCTCGAAGAATTTGCCTTACGTCGTCAACAAAAAGCCGCTATTGTTCGCATTCAACAACACGCGCAACAGCAAGCAATTATCAACCGTATTGTGCAAGCAATGCGCGAAAGTTTAGTCCTTGACGATGTCCTCAAATCTACTGTCGATGCTCTACACGAAGCTTTAAAGCCCAGTCGGTGCTTCATTTCGCAGCCGGATACTCAAAAAGAAATGTGGGTGAATCATGTCAGTGCAGCAACTATAAATCGCGAAGATTGTATTGGTATTAAATGTTTCCTTTATCCGCACTACAAAGAAGCATTTCAACAAGGAAAAATTATCGTTATTAATCGTCACGATCCTAATGTACCACTGGTACTACATGACTTAATTAAGCGCTGGAGTTTAAATTCTGTCTTAATTGCACCTTTAGTGTATCAACAAACGCTTCTAGGTGGAATTGTTTTACAACAGTGCGATCGCGATCGCATTTGGACTGATGATGAAATCTCACTCCTCCAAGCAATCAGCGGACAATGCGCGATCGCCATTCATCAAGCCCAAATTTTTCATCAACTACAGCAACAAACGCAATGGGAAAAAACGCTCAATCAAATCGCGCGCTCCTTGAATTCTAGCCTCGATCCTGAATATATTTTGCAAGAAATTGTGCGACTGACAGGCGAATGTTTTGACGTTGACCGCGTCATGATTTATGCTCTAGAAAACGAGCAAATTAAAATTACGCGTGAATGGCGTTCTTCTGAAGAAATCGCTTCTTTGCTCGGCTATACAACTCCTTTATCTGAATGGATGGCAAGTATTAATTTTTCTCCATATAAAGTTTTTTATGCGCCGCACTTAGAAACAATATGTCTGCCATCAAAAGAAATAGAAGTCGTCAAGTCAGTTCCGCATCTAACAGTATTAAGCGTGCCTATTTTTATTAGAGATAAGTTTTTTGGTGGATTGGCACTACATACGATTACGCGCGTTCAAGAATTTAGTGACGAGGAGATTAATTTACTGCAGAAAATTGCTGATAAAGCTGCGATCGCCTTGTATAATGCGCAAAGCTATGAATTTTTGGAAGAATTAGTTAAAAAACGAACTCAAGAGCTAGAAGCAGAAAAATTGCTTTCTGATGCTGCCAATCGCGCCAAAAGTGAGTTTTTAAGCAATATGAGTCATGAGTTACGCACGCCACTCACAGGAATTTTAGGCTTTTCTAGTATTTTAATTGAAGAAGTTTTTGGCAAGTTAAATCCTAAACAAAAACAATATATTCAAGGTATCCAAACCTGCGGAAAACATCTCCTTGAATTAATTAACGATCTTCTCGACTTAACCAAGATTGAAGCAGGCAAAGAAGAATTAATTTTAGAAGAAATCCAAGTCCTAGCGGTTTGCCAAGAATGTTTATCCTTATTTGATAAAAACCAATCATCAAAACTACAACTCAAGTTTGCGATCTCACCTGATGTTAGTACTTGCGTAGCCGATCGCCGACGCCTCAAACAGATTTTAGTTAATTTACTATCTAATGCTTTTAAATTTACAGAAGTTGGCTCAGTGACGCTTAAAGTTGAACAAACAGAAGCCGCAACTTTATTTTCTGTGATTGATACAGGAATTGGGATTTCTGCTGCGGATCAAGCAATTCTATTTCAGCCGTTTCAACAGCTAGATAGCGGGCTTGACCGCAAATACGAAGGAACAGGTTTAGGTTTAGCACTTTCACGCAAATTAGCACGGCTGCATGGCGGAGATATTACAGTGCAGTCGCAGCCTAAACGCGGTAGTTGCTTTACCTTAATTCTGCCCCACTCCCTACCTCCTAATTAACTGAGATTGCAACTTAGGTAATAGTCATGAGAGCAGCCAATACCCAGTCGAGGATATCCAGAGCGCTCTTACGATGGCAACAACGCATTCCTCAACCGTTACGCTATCTAGGATTGCTCGAAGCATACCTCATTATTTGGCTCGCGCTCGATGAAATTTCATTACTGTTTGCGACAGCGCCGGAAATTTTTGTTTGGTATCCGCCTGTTGGGTTAGATGTAACGCTTCTTTTTGTGTTTGGGCTGCGTTATCTACCAGCCTTATTTTTAAATACACTACTGCACGAATATCTCATTACTGGATACGATTTAGGATTAACTCCGCTGCTCTTTTTTAATTTTGTCACTACTGTGGGTTACGGTGGAGCCGCTGCACTATTACTCCGAAAAATCAAAATTAATCCGCGCTTACGCACATTACGCGATGTCATGTGGTTTGTTAGCGTCATGACGCTCATAACGCCTTTGATCGTCGGCGCGTTACAAACTTTTAATATTATTTTGCGGGGAATTATTCCTTTATCCAGTTGGTTAATCTACACTTTACACTCCTGGGCAGGGGCTGCAACTGGAATTGCAATGATCGCGCCATTTCTGTTAATCTTGCTGCGCCAGCTACCTTGGATTTGGGCGTATAAAGAGCAAGAAGCACCCGCGTTTGAACCCTCAATCTTTCCTTTAGAACGCAAGCAGCGTTTTGAGTTACTTTTAGAAATTGCAGCATTATGCCTTGCTATCTGGGCGGCTTATGGAGCGCAGCGCGGAGAAAGTTTAGATTATACCTATTTTGTATTTTTGCCATTAATTTGGATTGCGATTCGCCATGGTTTTGAACGAGCCGCCGCTGCAGTGCTGTTTATCAACATCGGAGTGGCAATTTTTGTGCAAGCGAGGCTAAGTGGTTCTAATGTTTTTGCGTTGCAATTTGGGATGATGGCAATTTCGCTGACGGGTATCTTGTTAGGTGGCTTTGCGTCACAACGGAGACAAGCAGAGACAAAACTCAACTATTCTGCACAACACCTGCAAATTTTACACGAGCTTGACCAAGCAATTTTGGCTACGCGATCGCTAAGTGAAATTGCTGTAGCAGCAGTGACACAGGTTGCTCAAATTATACCTTGTACGCGGATTAGTCTTGTCATGTTCGACTTTGAAAAAAGTGAGTTCGTACTATTGGCGATTTATACTGCGCAAGAAACTCAAAGTTTAGGCATCCGCTTACCGCTTGCAACTTTTGGAGATATTGAGCCTTTACAGCGCGGTGAGGTAAATGTGGTTCAAGAAACTCGCACGTTCACAGAAATGCCTGCTGCTGCAGAACTTTTATTGGGAAATCAGGTGCGCGCGTATATCAATATTCCTTTGATGGCTCAGAGAACTTTAATGGGTGCGCTGAATCTTGCCAAAGACACATTAGGCGCTTTTCCTAGTCAATTGCGAACATTAGCCGAACAAGTTGCCAGTACTGTTGCGATCGCAATGCAACAAGCTCGACTTTTTGAGCAGATTGAACGCCAAGCACTGCACGAGCGATCGCTCAATCAAATCAGTCGTACTCTCAATTCGAGTCTCGATCCGCAAGCTGTTTTGTGTCAAATTGTGCAACTAACAGGAGAATGTTTTGCGGTCGACCGCGTCGCAATTTTTGCTTTCAATAATAGACAAATTCGAGTGCTCAACGAGTGGCGATCGCGCGAAGAAGTTGTTTCTATCCTGAATTATACAGCCCCCGTTGCTGAGTGGCCTGATTTGCTCGATCCTGAGTCTGACTTTTTTCGTTACCACTTTTTCCACGCCCCAGACTATACTCAACAACCAATGACACAAGCACGGTTACGGCTAATCGAAGACGCTAAAACTTGTTCTGTCTTGACTGTACCTATTTTTGTGCGCGATCAATTGTTTGGTGGTTTATCAATCCAGACAACGACAACATATCGCACGTTTACTACAGAAGAAATTAGCTTATTGCAGCGAATTGCCGAACAAGCAGCGATCGCACTTTACAATGCCCGTAGTTATGAATCTTTAGAAGAAACTGTTCGACAGCGCACCCAAGAATTAGAGCAAGAAAAGCAACTTTCAGAAGCCGCTAACCGCGCTAAGACTGAGTTTTTAAGTAATATCAGTCATGAACTGCGCACCCCTTTAACAGGAATTCTTGGCTTTTCTAGTGTTTTACTCGAACAAGTTTTTGGTTCTTTAAATGCTAAACAAATTCAATATTTAGAATTGATTGCAAGTTCAGGAAGGCATTTATTAGAACTTATTAATGACTTGTTAGATATGACTAAAATTGAAGCAGCAAAAGAAGAATTACACTTCGAACGAGTTAGTGTAGCAGAAATAGCAGATGCTTGTATATCACTATTTCAAGAGCGCGCTCGCGAGCAAGGATTAAAACTTGAGCTACACATAGCACCAAATGTCACTGATTGTATTGCAGATAAGCGTCGTTTAAAACAAATTTTAGTCAATCTTTTAGCAAATGCAATTAAATTCACCGAATCTGGTTCAGTGACTTTAAACATTACACAAACAGCAACAGAAATTCAATTTTCTGTGATTGATACAGGAATTGGAATTTCGCAAGAAGATTTAGCTAAATTATTTCAACCTTTTCAACAGTTAGATAGTGGATTAAATCGCAAGTATGAAGGTACAGGCTTAGGCTTAGCCTTATCGCGTAAACTTGCACAACTCCACAACGGCGATCTTACAGTAGAGTCAGAACTAGGGCGCGGTAGTTGTTTTACGCTTCACTTACCCCTCATAGTCTCCGGCGAAACAACCTGATTAGTGTGGGTGATTGGTAATTGTTGTGTTTAGCCACTAACCACTCATCTTTTCTAATCACTAACCACACTCTCTACAATAGATCCAAGGACATATTAAGAGTTAATGAACAAAAAATGCAGGAGAAACTAGCACAACTACAAGCGTTATTTAGAGATATGGAACAGGCTTTAATTGCCTACTCTGGGGGAGTGGATAGTACCTTAGTTGCGAAGATTGCTTTTGATGTTTTAGGCGATCGCGCTTTGGCAATTACAGCAGTATCGCCATCGCTGTTACCTGAAGAGTTAGAAGACGCCAAAATCCAAGCCGCCCAAATTGGAATTGCACATCAGGCTATCCAAACGCATGAAATGGATAATCCTAACTATACTGCTAACCCTGTGAATCGCTGCTACTTCTGCAAAAGCGAATTACACGATACGCTTAAACCAATTGCACAACAAATGGGTTATCCCTATATTGTCGATGGTGTGAATGCAGATGACTTGCGCGATTATCGCCCAGGAATTCAAGCTGCTAAAGAACGCGGCGTGCGATCGCCTCTAGCGGAAGTTGGCGTGACGAAAGCTGAAGTTCGCCAAATTTCACAACACTTAGGTTTACCGTGGTGGGATAAACCTGCACAACCTTGTTTAAGTTCGCGTTTTCCTTACGGTGAAGAAATCACTGTAGCTAAGTTGCAACGCGTTGGAAGGGCGGAGATGTATCTGCGGAAATTAGGCTTACAAAATCTCCGCGTGCGTTCTGAGGGCGATACCGCACGCATCGAGTTACCACCAGAAAAGATTAAGGAATTTGTCTTAACAACCGATTTGCAGACGCTTGTAGCGGCGTTTCAGGAGTTTGGCTTTGTGTATGTCACGTTAGATTTAGAAGGCTACCGTAGCGGTAAGCTAAATCAAGTTTTGCCGCAGGTGACGAATTCAGTATAAGTTTAAGGGACTCAAAACATAAAGGAATTGTGGCTTTTCAATTAGAGAATGTTGTTCCTTGGGGACGATCTTTACCAGAATATATCAAGATGTTTGATTTGACTTCTGATGATTTTAAGTTAAGAATTCTTGATTGTGCTGGTGGTCCTGCAAGTTTTAATGCAGAAATGACAAAAAGAGGTTACAGCGTCGTTTCTTGCGACCCGCTTTATCAGTTTAGCAGTGCAGAAATTGCTCAACGTATTCAAAAGACTTATCCTGTGATTCTTCAGGGCGTTCGAGAAACTCGCGATCATTTGGTGTGGCGAGATATCGCATCGCCCGAACAACTAGGAGAAATTAGAATGGCGGCGATGCGTCAGTTTCTTGATGACTTTCCTGTAGGAGTCGCTGCAGGAAGGTATATTACTGCTAAGTTGCCAAGTTTACCGTTTAATTTAGGGGAATTTGATTTAGCGTTGTGCGCGCATTTGCTGTTTACTTATTCTGAGCAATTTTCACTAGAGTTTCATCTTCAATCAGTTCTAGAACTGTGTCGAGTCGCGAAAGAAGTTCGTATTTTCCCCTTACTTGTTAACTTCTCAAATGATGTTTCTCCTTGGGTAGAGCCTGTAATGAATCATCTCCAAAATCAAGGCTATACAACAGAAATTAAGCAAGTTGCTTATGAGTTTCAAAAAGGCGGAAATCAGTTGTTACGTGTTTATAAACGATAAAATTTTCCTCGACTTTTAAACTTCAATCTCTCTTGAGTAACTAAAAAATTGTAATTATTTAGTTAGTGTATAGTCGTTAGCCACTTCAAAAAAGTAAAAAATATGTCCGTAAAGAGAACTATTTGTGAGCGATGCTGAAACTTTGTTTGGAGCAATAGAAACTCAATAGTTAGAGGAATACGTAACAGCGACGACTTTAACAGATATTTTTTACGTAGTGAAAAAAACAAAGAAGTGGAGAAATCGCCAAATAAGCAATAATGATAATTTTGACAGCGATGCAAGTTTGGAGCGCCGATAGCAGTATCTCAGAAGCTGCAGTATCGTCTCAAATATCAGATAGTTTGTACAACATCTGAGAATCTAGATGCGATAGCAATAGCAATTCAAGGGATGTTTAGAGCAAAGTAAAAGTCAGTTGTATATTACTACTACAGCTTGCTTTTAACCCAGACCCCTGACTTCTGCTATATCCGATCCGCAACATTTTGCAGGCAGTATTTTACCAATTTTGTCTGCAGGAACACTCCTAGCGTGCTTGTCTTCGCTACAGTAACGAGTGGAGCATATGAGAGATTTTGTTGCATGAGTCAAATCGTCTGGATTGCGCGACATGGAAACCGCATTGATTTTGTTAACCCCGAATGGTTTAATACTGCCGAAAGACGCTTCGATCCGCCGCTTTCGGATGATGGAGTAGTACAAGCTTATCAATTAGGACAACGTTTGAAAACGGAAAACATCGCGCATATCTTTGCTTCTCCATTTTTGCGCACAGTGCAAACAGCAAACCAAATCGCTGAAGCTTTAGATTTACCAATTAAATTAGAGGCGGGTTTGAGTGAATGGTTAAATCCTGCTTGGTTTCCAGATATGCCAGAGAAACTATCGATTGAAGCATTAACTGAACTTTACCCGCGAATTGATCCGAGTTACACTTCGCGCATTATTCCACAATATCCTGAAACGCACGCCGAAATGCTAGTCCGCGCAGGTAAAACGGCAACAATCCTTGCCGATGAGTTCTTCTCAGAAGATATTCTATTAGTAGGACATGGTGCATCTGTCCTGGGTGGTGCTGTCGGGCTTGTTGGTGCAACTGCTAAAGATCGAGTAAAAGCATCTTTATGCTGCTTAGTCAAAGTAGTGCGTCAGGAACCAGACTGGTTACTAGAGTTAACAGGAGATACGTCTCACTTGAGCGAGGTTGAAGAAGTTATTCGATTTAACTAATTATAGTTACAGTGCACTAGCGCAGGTATCTTGCCTGCCTATATGCTCTAAAAAGAGCAGTTTAGAGGCAACATGACGTTACTACTAGCAGGCGATATTGGTGGAACAAAAACGATTTTGCGCTTGGTGCAGCAGCCAGAAATCGGCGAGATGCAAACGCTGTATGAAGAACGTTACATTAGCCGCAATTATCCAGATTTAGTACCAATTGTCCGCCAGTTTCTCGCCACCGCAGTCAAAAAGACGGGTAAAGATACAACGCCAGAAAAAGCGTGTTTTGCGATCGCAGGTCCTGTTGTGAACAATGCGGTAAAACTGACAAATCTTGCATGGATTCTCGATTCGCAACGTTTAGAACAAGAACTAAAAATCGCGCCAATTTCGTTAATTAATGATTTTGCCGCAGTTAGCTATGGCGTTTTGGGGTTGAAGGAAGAAGATTTACATACTCTGCAAGCAGGTAAACCGCAACCTTCCGCGCCAGTTGCAGTGATTGGCGCAGGTACTGGCTTAGGACAAGGATTTTTGATTAAAAAGGAAAAAGAGTTTGATGTCTTTGCTTCAGAAGGCGGACACGCCGATTTTGCTCCGCGTTCTGAGTTAGAATTTTTGCTACTGAAGTATTTACTTGATAAGCACGATATTCAAAGAGTTTCAGTTGAAAGAGTTGTTTCAGGTCAAGGGATTATTGCCATTTATCAATTTTTACGCGATCGCGAGTATGCTACTGAGACTCCTGAAATTGCCGAAATCGTAAGTACCTGGGAAAAACAAGCAGGAACAGAAAAAAGTGTCGATCCAGCAGCGGTGATTTCAACAGCTGCACTTGCAGGGAGCGATCGTCTCTGCGAACAAACAATGCAAATGTTTGTCGAAGCTTATGGCGCGGAGGCAGGGAATCTTGCTTTGAAGCTTTTACCGTACAATGGACTTTATATTGCAGGTGGCATTGCGCCTAAAATTTTACCACTTCTTCAAGAAGGGAGTTTTCTTCGTGCTTTTACAAGTAAAGGACGAATGCGTTCTATTCTAGAGGACGTACCAGTTCATATTGTACTCAATCCGCAAGTTGGATTAATTGGCGCAGCGTTGTACGCGGCTAGACTGTAAACAAAACACTGCAAACACAATTACTGAAAAATCAAGTTTAATCGCCGTTGTGCAGCTTGTAAGGCTTCAGTGGGTGAACTTTTACCTAGTAACACAGCTTC
Organism: Chroococcidiopsis sp. TS-821; assembly: GCF_002939305.1. Classification (NCBI taxonomy): domain Bacteria; kingdom Bacillati; phylum Cyanobacteriota; class Cyanophyceae; order Chroococcidiopsidales; family Chroococcidiopsidaceae; genus Chroococcidiopsis; species Chroococcidiopsis sp. TS-821. Next base: position 29,894 of record NZ_MVDI01000005.1, read on the forward strand.
TAGCGCCCGCCCAATATTTTCAGAAACGCGGCTGTATCCAGGAAAAATCGGACGCGATCGCCCGTATTGTGCTTGCTCTAAAAAGACTTGCACTGCTGGTAGTTCTTTAGCAAACGCTTTGTATTGATCGTTTTCTCGCGCTTTGAGGTTGACGGGTAAGTAACCTGTACCAATCGCCCATTGTGTTTGAAATTGTTCGCTCAAAACAAACTCGGCAAATTTCAGCGCAGCTTGTTCGCGTTGGGGTGTGGATTTAAATACAAATAAATTTTCACCGCCAATTCCGGTAGCGCGGCGCTTGTTAACGGGAATCGGAAACACGCCAAAATCGACGCCAGTACTCTTTAATTGTCCCAAAGTCCACGGTCCTGTGAGTTGCATTGCGACTTTACCCGCTAAAAAGTTATCAATTTCAAAACCGCGTTCGGGTAACGATAACACAGCAGAACCATCCGCGATCAGGTTTTGCCAGAACTGCAAGGCGGCGATCGCACCAGAATTGTTCGCTAAATCAACAGCTACGGCTTGTTGCGTATCCCCGACTAACTCGCCACCTGCACTCCACATAAACGGTAGCCACAGAAATACTGCAAATTCGCCTTTACCTAAAGGTAAAAACATCCCGTGTTGGTCGATACGGTTGTCACCATCAGTATCGCGCGTTAACTGACGGGCGACTTGGCGCAATTCCTCCCAGGTTTCGGGTAGTTTTGTAATTCCCGCCGCTTGAAATAAACTCGGACGATAAAATACTCCTGAATTATTTGTACCGAATGGCACTGACCAAATGTGTCCTTGATACTCCATCGATTCAAATAAAGCAGGATCGAGTTGCTTTTTGACAGGTAACGCTGTTAACCAGTCTTCGAGGGGACGAATTGCGTCAAGTTCTACAAGTTGACCGGTTAGTGTCGCGTTGAACCATAATAAGTCAGGTGGTGCATTGCCGACGACTGCTGCCAAAATTTTGGGTAGTTGCTGTTCGGCTTGTCCAACATAAAGTGATTCTACTTGAATGTCTGGATGCTCTTGATTAAACTGGTCAACTAATTTTTGTAGGACGTCTCGATTGGATGGCGGATTGACCCCATGCCAAAATGTTATTTTAGTAACATTGGGTGTTTGGGTGTTTGCTATTTGACATCCTGATAGTGATAGCTCTAAAACAAATAGTGCAATTAAGATTAGTGCTACTTGAAAAACTCGTTGAAGCAAATTTTGGATTTGTTGCATCATCTATTCTGTAAGTAGGAGAATTTAGTATAGTTATTTTATTAAAAATACTAGCTTCTTAAAAAGAACCACTAAGGAACAAAGTACGCAAAAAGAAGGATAAAAAGGTTGTCAAGGCTAAGTTCGCTTCATGTTTAAAAAGTTTTGGTCGTTTATTGCTCTTTTTATTTTTGGAATTGTTTTATTTTCTGGGTGTTTTATTAGGCAGGACAATAGTGATGTTGTGACTGTAACGCTGAGTGGCTGGAGTAATTTACAGGAAAAACAATTACTGCAACAAGTGTTAAATGAGTTTGAAGCATTGCATCCTAATATTAAGGTTAAATATGATGCGATCGCAGATGAATACATGGATGTCTTGAAAACTCGTTTAATCGGCGATACCGCAGCAGATGTTTTTTATCTTGATGCTTTAGAAGCACCTGGACTGATTGAACCAGGTGTATTAGAGCCACTCGATGATTACGTTACGCCGGAATTTGATATTGCGGATTTTCAACCGTCACTGCTTGCTGCTTTTCAACAAAATGGCAAAACTTATGGCTTTCCTAAAGACTTTTCCACGCTGGTGCTGTTTTATAATAAACAAGCTTTTGCTGAAGCTGGTTTGTCGCAGCCACCTCAAACTTGGGAAGAATTAAGAGAGTATGCTAAAAAACTTACGGTTGACCAAAACAATGATGGTAGAATTGACCGCTACGGATTTGGAGTTAATCCAGAACTTGCGCGACTGTACTTTGTCATTAAAGCCTTTGGTGGTGAGTTAATTAATACACTAGAACAAGCTACGTTTGCTTCTCCAGAAAGTTTGCAAGGTTTGCAATTAATCGTCGATCAATATCGTCAAGATCGATCGTCCGCTCAGCCTTCTGATGCTGGAACAACGTCAGGTGGTGAAATCTTTGGTCAAGGTAAAGCTGCAATGGTAATTGAAGGACCTTGGTTAATTCCTTATTTGGACGATACTTTTCCAGCACTTGAATACGCAACAGCTGAAGTGCCAACAATTGCAGGAAAAAAAGGTACGATGGCTTATACCGTTGCTTACGTCATGAATAAGAAATCGCCGCATAAACGAGAAGCATGGCAGTTAATTTCTTATCTAACCGGAAAAGAAGGAATGACCTTGTGGACAAGTACGGGAATGGCGTTACCAACGCGTAAATCTGTCACGCAAAAGCTTGGCTACGATCAAAAGCCTTTATATGCACCATTTATTGCCGGTGCAGAGTATGCTACTGTATGGCAGGCTGGTAAAAATTTACCAACAATTATGAATAATTTTAATAATCAATTTATTAGTGCGCTATTAGGCGAACAACCACTAGATATTGCTATGCAAAAAGCTCAAAATACTGCAAATCGAGAAATTGAATTAATGCAGTGATTTAATGAGAATCATACATCAAATTCTCTGAATATCCATAACTTTTAACCATCCCTAAGATAATTTATGACTACTCTACTGCCAATTACCCATTACCTATCAGTTTCCCAAAACCTAAAATTTCTGATAGGTATTTTTAGCATCGGCTCAACGATAAGCTAGGATCTATATCTATCCTCATGTGCGTCGCTCGCTTATGAATCGTTCTCATCAATTAGCAGAAGATAAATTGCCTGTCACTAGGGAGGAACATTCCCATAGCCACGATACTCGCAACGGAGGCGATCGCATAGGAGAGTCGTCAGCGCATCCTCACGTTCACAGCGAGGAATCACTCAGAAGCATTGTCAATCGCTTATCGCGCATTGAAGGACACATTCGCGGCGTGAAAACTATGGTACAAGAAAGCCGTCCGTGTCCAGAGGTACTGGTACAAATTGCTGCGGTACGCGGTGCGTTAGATCGAGTTGCGCGGATGATTTTGGATGCGCATCTTAGTGAGTGTATTACAAGAGCCGCTCAAGAAGGAAACATCGAAGTAGAAATGGCAGAGTTGAAAGCCGCTTTAGATCGATTTTTACCTTAAAAATAACTTTAAAAGCAGCTGTCACTTAGCAAGGAGTAATGTTAAAGTTTCTGGGAATCAGGCGTGACTTCCAGAAACCATTATGTTAGAACGATGGAAAAATCGAGTTCCCTTGGCTGCGGGTGTAGGATTATGCGCTGTGCTGATTGGGGTAGCAGTGATAGCTGCAAAGTCTAACGAGTGGTTGCAGTCGCCACAAGACAACGCACTACACGCAATCGATCGTCCAAAATCTTCAGTTCTGCCTTTAGTACCGCTATCGCCCACAGCACGAATGGTACAACTTAGCGCGATCGCCCAGTTACCGCCTTCTCAAGACCGCGATCGCGCCCGTTATATACTAGCCAACGATTATCTCCAGACTCAGCAAGCCGAACAAGCGCTACAACTTCTCGATGGTTTAGACCAAAGTTACCCTGTACTTGCTGCACCAATTCTTTCCAAACGCGCCCAAGCGTATGAGATTTTAGGCGATACCGCGAACGCGCAAGCAACGTATCAAGAATTGCTACAACGATATCCCACGCATCCAGTTGCAGTTGAAGCATTGTATTTTTTAGGAAGAACGACACCGCAGTATTGGCAAAAGGCGATCGCGCAATTTCCTTCGCATCCCCGTACGCTAGAAATCGCCCGTTTGTTACTACAACAAAATCCAAATCAACCACAGTTAATGCTACTCCTAGCAAGACATGGTTATGAACAACCAGGCGTTGTGGCAGTATTAGATCGACTCGCGAGTAACTATTCAGGACAATTACAACCCCAAGATTGGGAAGCAATTGCGATCGCCTACTGGGAAAATCAAGTTTACTCAAAAGCGGCAACAGCCTATCGACAAGCACCGCGCACACCTTTAAATGTCTACCGTATTGGTCGAAGCCTGCAACTGAGTAACAAGCGTACCGAAGCGATCGCAGCGTATCAGCAACTTATCCGCGAGTTCCCCTCTGCACCTGAAAGCGGTACAGCATTGTTAAACTTGGCACAAATTACCCAAAATAATAATGACAAATTATCATACCTCGATCGAGTTGTCAACCAATTTCCCCAACGTGCCGGCGAAGCCTTAGCGCAAAAAGCAGCGATTCTTGATAGCTTGGGAAATAGAACCTCGGCTGCGCAAACGCGACAATTGCTATTAGACAAGTACGGTGATTCGGATGCTGCGGTAGAGTACCGCTGGCGAATGGCACTTCAGAGAGCTGCAAATCAAGATTACCGAGGAGCATGGCAATGGGCGCAGCCGATTCCTACAAGTAACCCGAAAAATATTTTGGCTCCTCGCGCTGGCTTTTGGGTTGGTAAATGGGCGCAACAACTAGAAAGACAACAAGAAGCAAAAGCGGCATTTGAATATGTTTTAAGTCAATTTCCGCAATCGTATTATGCTTGGCGATCGGCAACGATGCTAGGTTTAGATGTTGGCAACTTTAACACTGTCCGCCAACTCAATTTTGAGATTATACCTCCACAACGTGCAGTTTTACCCGCAGGATCGGAGACTCTCAAAGAACTTTATCAATTAGGGCAAGATAGCGACGCTTGGGCGCTGTGGCGTGCAGAATTCCAAAACGATCGTCAACCGACTGTCGCCGAACAGTTTACTGACGGTTTGCTGCGAACGGCAATCGGGCAACATTTAAAAGGTATTAATTTAGTTTCAACGCTAGAAGATCGCGAATCTCCGCAAGATCGAGCTGAGTATCAATTACTGCGACAAGAGTTAGCGTATTGGCAAGCGCGTTATCCATTTCCCTTCTTTGAGGAAATTACAACTTGGTCGCAAAAGCGTCAGCTTAATCCTTTTTTGGTAACAGCACTCATTCGCCAAGAGTCGCGCTTTGAGCCAAAAATCCGTTCGGTTGCGGGTGCGGTAGGGCTAATGCAAGTGATGCCGAGCACAGGAGAATGGATCGCGCAAAAGATTGACTTGAAAGAGTATAACAAAGAGAACCCTCAAGATAATATGCGCTTGGGTACGTGGTACTTAGATCACACGCACGAACTGTACGACAATAATTCACTGCTGGCGATCGCCAGTTACAATGCAGGTCCAGGAAATGTTTCCCGATGGTTGAGAACTCTCAACACCAGAGATCCTGATGAATTTGTCGAAGCAATTCCTTTTGAAGAAACAAGAGGCTACGTCCGACAGGTTTTTGGTAACTATTGGAACTATTTACGACTATACAATTCAGAAGTTGCACAGTTGGTAGCGAAGTACACGACACGTCAAACGTCCTCTTTACCACAGCCACCACAGTAACACCTTAATTTAGGGGCAAGGGTCAGAGGTTAAACTTATTGAGAGCATAATATTACAGGGTTTTGGCTGTGAACTCTTATCTACCAGATAAAATAGATCGCAGATCTTGCAATAGAGCTGACTCATGACGCCGCCCTCGGATTTAGATAGTGCAACTATGCCCGATCCAACGACTGACTTGGAACAAGTAACCAAGACTGAAGACAATCAGGATTGGGAAGACTACTTAAATGAGTTACCTGGTGAAGTAGAAATGTCGCTGTTCGATCACCTAGAAGAGTTACGACAGCGAATTTTTTATTCCTTAATAGCCGTGGTGTTGGGGGTAATCGGCTGTTTTATCGCGGTTAAACCAATTGTTCAGTTACTTGAAGTTCCTGCCCAAGGAGTAAAGTTTCTACAGCTAGCGCCAGGAGAATACTTTTTTGTTTCGCTGAAAGTCGCAGGCTATAGTGGTTTGCTATTGGCTAGCCCGTTTATCCTTTATCAGATTATTCAGTTTGTATTACCAGGGCTAACACGCCGCGAACGTCGCTTAGTTGCACCAGTTGTTTTAGGTTCAACGGTATTATTTGCGGCTGGATTGGTATTTGCTTATCTCGTGCTGATTCCTGCTGCGTTGAAGTTTTTTATTAATTATGGTGCTGATGTCGTCGAACAGCTGTGGTCGATCGACCGCTACTTTGAGTTTGTACTACTACTGTTGTTTAGCACAGGCTTAGCGTTTCAAATTCCCGTCATTCAACTACTGCTTGGGGCTTTGGGGATTGTTTCTTCTAAACAAATGCTAGCAGGTTGGCGCTACGTCATTCTGGGTGGAGTTGTCTTAGGTGCTGTCTTGACACCTTCAACTGATCCTTTAACACAAAGTCTCTTGGCGGGTGCTGTTTTGGGACTTTACTTCGGTGGAATTGCTGCGGTTAAGTTGATTGGTAAATGACAGAAATTACGTACAGCGATTTTGAGAAAGTAGAAATTCGCGTCGGTAAGGTTGTTAAAGTTGAAGATTTTCCCAAAGCAAGAAGACCAGCATATAAACTATGGATCGATTTTGGCGCGTTAGGAATTAAAAAATCGAGTGCGCAAATTACGAAGTATCGCCACGAAGAGTTGACAGGTAGACAAGTTCTCGCCGTTACCAACTTTCCCCCGCGCCAAGTCGCAGATTTTATGTCTGAAGTCTTAGTTTTAGGAGTCGTACTTGACAATGAAGAAGTTGTCCTCATCAAACCCGATCGCGACGTTCCCCTAGGCAACCGAATTTTGTAACCTTATTCCCAGAGCTGTAATATAATCGCTCTGACCCTTGACCTCCCACCCCTGACCCTACTATATCAACCACTCTGAAGCACGTTCGCCCAAGTCTAAATCGAGGGGAATACTTACGGCTTTACCGAGTCGGGGACGTTCGCGGGTTTGAGCGATGAATTGTTGGACTTGCTGCGTTCCACCCAAGGCGTGAAGATAGTTAGCGATCGCATCTAAATGCTCTTGATATTCGGCTTCGGTGAGTGGAAAAGACGCTTGTTCTTGATATTTCCACATTATTTGCAGAAAAACCTTGCCTTGGACGCGGCGTAGCTGAACATCGTACGATCGCCCCCACTTGTTTAACAATATCTGGCGTAACTCCTTTCCTGTCATTTTGTTGCTGATTGCCTTTTACATTTCGTTATAAAGTAAAGCTGCGTAACTCAGGTATGATAGCAATATAAAGAAATGTAATGTTCCCCTCAAAAAGGTTGGAAACACTCTTAGAAGAGGGATTTGAACGTTGTTGCGAGTCGTGGTGGATCGACTCCAATAAAGGATAAGTAAGGTTCTGAGAGTAAATCTCAGCGTTGTTAACAAAGATACAAGCAAAGAGCAGAAATTATGGCTCAAATGTCGAAATCAATGGACGTACCCGATATGGGGCGTCGTCAATTCATGAACTTACTCACCTTTGGTACGATTACCGGAACCGCTCTAGGAGCATTGTATCCGGTAGTAAAATTCTTTATTCCGCCAAGTAGTGGTGGTGCTGGTGGCGGTGTCAAAGCCAAAGACGCGCTGGGTAACGATATTAGCGTCAGTAACTTTTTAGAAACGCACAATCCAGGCGATCGCGTCCTCGTGCAAGGACTCAAAGGCGATCCGACTTACGTTGTCGTCGAAAGCAAAGAAGCGATTGGCGATTATGGATTGAACGCGGTATGTACCCACCTCGGCTGTGTTGTTCCGTGGAACGCCGCTGAGAACAAGTTCAAGTGTCCGTGTCATGGCTCGCAGTACGATGAAACCGGGAAAGTTGTCAGAGGTCCTGCACCTTTATCGTTAGCCCTCGTACACGTGAGCCCAGAAGACGATAAAATTTCCATCACTCCTTGGACAGAAACTGATTTCCGTACAGGAGAAGCGCCTTGGTGGACTTGAAACAAAGAGGATCAAAAAAGATGCGTGACTAACCACTAACTACTAGCCACTAGTCTCGTCGAACCTCTAGTCTTTTGCCCTTACATTTGACCTTCGTCATAAATAAGTGTTTGGTTACTGATGAAAAAAGCTTTGTTATCAACAAAAGCGATTGTCAATACGCTGATCATAGCGATCGCTACTATTAGTTTCTTTCTCGCAAGCGACCTGGCGCTACCCCAGGCGGCGGCGGCTTATCCTTTTTGGGCACAACAAACCTATCCGGAAACTCCGCGCGAACCTACAGGAAGAATTGTCTGTGCCAACTGTCACCTCGCTGCCAAACCTACCGAAGTCGAGATTCCGCAATCGGTACTTCCCGACACAGTATTTGAAGCAGTTGTAAAAATTCCTTATGATACTAACGTACAGCAGGTCCTCAGCGATGGTTCCTTAGGTGGATTAAATGTAGGTGCTGTATTAATGTTGCCGGAAGGCTTTAAGATTGCCCCTCCTGAACGACTTTCAGAGGAGATGAAAGAAAAAGTCGGCGATCTTTACTTCCAGCCATATAGTGAAGATAAAGAAAACATCGTACTTGTTGGACCTTTACCAGGCGAACAGTATCAAGAAATCGTTTTCCCTGTCCTTTCTCCCGATCCGAGAACAGACAAAAATATCCACTTTGGTAAATATGCAGTTCATGTAGGTGGTAATCGCGGACGAGGTCAGATTTACCCTACAGGTGAGAAAAGCAATAATTCGGTTTATAATGCCTCTGCTGCCGGTACGATCGCCAAAATTGACCAAACTACAGATGAAAATGGTACAACTCAGTATCAAGTCACCATCAACACCGATGCAGGTGAAACAGTGGTTGAGACAATTCCCCTAGGACCAAAACTGCTTGTCTCAGAAGGACAAACAGTTGCTGCTGGTGATGCTTTAACCGATAATCCGAACGTTGGTGGATTTGGTCAAGACGACGGTGAAATTGTACTCCAAAGTGCTACTAGAATTCGATGGTTGATGGCATTTTTAGCTGCAATCATGTTGTGTCAAGTCCTGCTAGTACTCAAGAAGAAGCAAGTCGAGAAAGTACAAGCAGCGGAAATGAATTTCTAAACGTGGCTTTTTTGAAATCTTTTGGACAGGTTCATCGCCTGTCCTTTTTTATGAACTTGTCAGAAGTTCTTGCACAATTTGTAAACCTGTCTGTAATTGTCAACTCAAGAATGCTAAAAGACAAATTTGACCGCACTGCAGGAAAGGAGCCAACCCCGCAGAAGTTATATTGTTTCACTTTAAAGTTTATATAAGAGGAAGTAGAGGAGATCGGATGATTGTGATTTGTTGCAACTTTTGATTAAATTGCCGCAGACTGCGCTTCATCGACTTTTAGCGACGACTTTTACGAGTTCAGTATAAGTAGCAGGACGACTCCACATCAGATCGTGAGGAACATTCGATCCTGTAAGTTCTTCGAGGTTGTCTGCTACAAAGAATCGAGCTACTGAGTTCGTGCGAATGCGATCGCTGCGATACCGCTTAGCATACAGTGCAATGCTTTAGTTCAAGTTCGCAATTTGTGGCAGCTGGCAATTTCCGCTGACAAGCATTATGGTCTGGTTGCAATTTAAGCACTGCGCATGCAATTGTCAAGCACGTGAATGTTGTACATCCGATCTTGGGATACCACTTCGAACTTTTTTGTGTACCAATGATGATAAAAAGGCTAAAGGGTGAAGGATAACTCGTAACTAACCACAAAGAAAGATTAATTAACCGGAGATAATATCAAGACTAAGTAGCGCGCGGTAATGATGATAAGATAATCATCCAGATACCATTGAATAAAAGGGTAATTCCAACAAAAAGTCCGAGTAACCAATCTGCATTGAAAGGCCATTCAGACCAAATAAGGATACCCAAGATAATCCCTAGAATGCCGCTGAATAATACCCAACCCCAATTGCGAGCAGGACGCAAATTAAAGGCAATAAAAACTTGTAATGCACCTTGAATAAAGATGGTAATTCCGAGTATAAGGGTTAGGGCGATCGCTCCCGGAAGGATGTTAGTTAAAACAACAAGCCCAGCTACAAAATACAAGATACTCAGTAGTAGTTTCCAGACAAATTGACCTGCTCCTCGCGACCCAAAAGCGTAGATAAACTGAGCAATTCCAGCAAAAATAAAAATCCAGCCGAAGGCTATTGTCGCAGCAATGGTTGCATAAACAGGTCGAGCAATAGCAGCTAGCCCGATAATGACTAATAAGATCCCAACTATGATACCGATACCTGAGCCACCAGTGCGTTCTCTATCTCTCACTTCAGGATCTGTAGTTCTCATTCAAATCTCCTTCTGTTTAATCTAAGTCCCTTCAGCCAGTAGATTTTTACTCATCGTTGCTAGCGTTTGGGTGAAAACATCTTTAGATTTTCGCGCAGAGCTTAAGTATTAGAGTCTTTTGCCTTACCAATCTCAATTAGACAGTTCACCTTTAACTTACCATGTTGACAGCATCAAGTTCGGGAACTTCTCGTCCCTACAACAATTCAACTAAAACTCTCACTTAATTTCCTCCTCAAAACTCACTAACTCAACATGTTTTGGGCAAGCCAGCGATCGTCCAAGTTTGATAAATCCTCGTTTCTTTACCAATTAAGTGTACCTGTTTGCCTTCGTAGTGTTTCTCAACTTGGACTGACACTGCGACTGAACTGACCGTAAGCCTAATAGCGATCGGCACGCTGAGTCTATCAAGAGCCATATCGCTTGTGGCGAGTTTGTTTAAATTAATTACTACTTCAGTAAAAACATATCTTTTCTACATCCTTCTAAGGGTGAATTTAAATCGGGCTAATGTTTGATACTTATGTAGGATGTATTGTATTAGCTGTTAGCAAAATTAACTTAAATGCTTACTTACCTGCACCGACTAAACAACGATTTTCAGCTACTCGCGGAGTTAGGAAGGTTAGCTTCTGGTTACAATTAGCTCTAGGTAGTATTTCTAGTTTGGCTTTATTATTAGCTATATTCAGCCGTAATACTACTATTCAAGCAACAAAAAACCTAGTTATAGTGCCTGGTGTATTTTTGGGTATTAAAAGAGGAAGTACTTCGAGTATTAAACACTGGATTGATTGTTAGTTTGGTTGGTCTACTGTTAGCTTTTTTAGCCTCTGAAGTGACGCTCGCTACCGTAGCAGCAAAAGCTTTAGCGCTACCTCAAGGAGTAGCAGCTTATACTTCGATAAATTCGATTCGTCCGTTGGATATTTTTGTTGTCTTGGCAAACGTCAATGCGACTGTTTAGCTGGTTGGATGACTAGTCAAGATCGCTTATGTGTTGCATTAGAGATCTAATCATAACGTTATCGGAGCAACAGGCTCGATATCAGGATCTACTCCACCAAGCTGATTAGTTCGCAACACCCATGCTGAACCACCTTGTCTGATAAATGCTTCGGTAACTTCATCGCTGGTTAGGCGAGGTAAGATAGTGCGCCAACTAATTAAACTGCGGATTAAGTTTTGCATTGGATTATCTTCTAGGGTACTACCTAACACCTCAGCTTGATTTTTCCAGTCGGCGCGTGCGGTTCCCCAAGGTAAAAGTACGCGTTTCAAATCAAGACCCAACCTTTCTAACTGTTCTAATCTGTACAATTGTTCGGGATTTTGTTGTATCCAAGCTTCTACATCTGGATGCGAACGAAGGGCTTTAGCGATTTGCCTAAGCGCTGCATACAAAGCTTGATTGGCGTCTTGGGTGCAATTATTAGCAGGTCCGACAAAAGTACCTCCGGTTCCATCACCAATGCGATAGCGAGCCGCCATAATTTCTAGCTGATAAATTACTCGATCCAAAGGCGATCGCTTCACACCATCTTGAGTTTCATAATCACCCGTAAACCCATCAAGTTCGACAATTGTGTCGCAAACAGGACGCAAGCCCATCCAACCAAACGAGCGATCGCCCATATAACGCGACCAATGCAAGCTACCTGCAATCAATCCATCTGTATTATGCGTATAGATTTGGTGATAAATAATTTCAAATCGCAATTCATCGGCTAACGGTTCGCGCACTACTGTGGCAATTCCATAAGCAAAATGACCGAAGTAAACAGGACCTTTCGCCGCTGGTTCAGTTTTCTTACCACCAATTCCGCCATAAACGTGAACGAGTAGCGCCCGCTTACCTTCGTGCCAAGTTGCATTGTTAGTCTCGCTACCGAGTAATGCCGTGCTAATTCTACCTTTTTGCGCGGTCAGATTGCCCCAAACCTCCTTTTTGAGATATTTTTTGACTGCTTTGCTTTCAATTCTGCGCTCTGGTTTGACCTGAAAGAGAACGCGAGGGGCTAATGCTTGGACGACAAATATCCCTGACTCGTCCGGCGCACCATAGATGTACCATCCAGTTGCGTTGAGAGGAGATTTTTCAATTTGTCTACTTGTGGAGGGATAAGTATTATTGCGATTGGCAACTACAGAAGGCATTTTCACCGTTTCTGCGGCTCCATCAAATTGCCTGGAAGAGGAATTGAAATGAACTACGCGAAACAAATCACTATCAGATTCTACTTGTAGAAATTTCACCAAGCCGTAGTAGCGTCCTGTAATTTGAACAGGTTCGTGAGAAATACACAAGGCGTATGCAGCGATATTTGCATGACCTATATTAGGGATAGACTGCACGGCGACGGGTTCTTGCAACATCACGATGACATCATCAACAGGATGCGAACCTGCTAGCGATTCTAAAGGATCGACAAGTCGCCAGTGATTAATTCGCGTTGGATGGATGTTACCTTGTTGACTGCTGTACTCAGCTTGAGCGCTGAAATGCACGTCTTTCGTAACTGTTTTGACATGCGATCGCACCTGTGGCTCGTCGCTCCAGCGTAAAATTATGACTTGTCCAACAAGCTGCTGAAACTCGGTGGGTGCATGATGCACTTCAAACAAGACTCCTTTGATTGCTTGGCGTTGGTTTTTCGCAGGCAAAATCAATCTTCCCATCCAAGGTGCAATGGGTCGGTAGTATTCTTGAGACACTGATTGATGCAGTGGATAAAACTGAGGATGATTGAAAGCGGCTTGTCGATATCGTTCGTAATTACTAACTTGACGAGGAGTCGATCGGTCTTCTATTGCAGCAGTACCTAGTAAAATTTCTACAACCCAATCAATCGTTTGTTGCAAGTAACTGCGACCGTCGGGGAGAAACTGTTCGGGGTCCATTAATCCTCCTGGGAGTTGATGTCCGACTGGACCTAGGGAAATTCGATTCACTTTTCCCATACGTTTGGCACGATTCCAGTAAGACAAGAAGAAGATTGCCCAACGCTTGGGAAACATCAGACTCATCCGCTCAACAAAATCTTTGTCACCTACCAAATGATAGAGATGCTCTAGTTTTAAGATGTTAATATTGCCGCTAATCACTCCGCCGAGCGAAATGACCTCAATTGGGGCGGTTAACGCCTGTCGTAAAAATGGGGCTGATCCTGCTGCCATTTGTCCGCCACCACTAAAACCAATCAACGTAATGGGGACACCGCTATCGGGTTGATAGCCATGTCGGATAAGCGCTTGATAAATGACTTTGGCAATTCCCAGATTGTAGATGGGTCCGTAGCGTTTGTCAGCAGATACCGCGACGACCAAAACATTGCGAATATTGACTAAATAACCAAACAAGCTGGCAGGGTTTTTGAGTCTGAAGGATTCAGCTAAGCGCCAAAAGAAGGCGAGGGGACGATTGCCTGTAAGTGGGTTGTTGCGCACTGAGTAGGGCATAATGCCTTTAATCAGCAACACGTCCTCTGGTAGAACAGGTGCTAAAGTGTCGAGAAACTCTTGGATATCTGGTAGATAGTCGAATGTAGATTGACCAATTCCATCGAGATAAACGACATAGCGCGAGATGTCTTGTGGAATAGACGGCGGCTTTTCGGTTGCAGCAGGAATTGTGTTAACGCGATCGCCATACCAACCTGCCCACCAGCCAAGTGCTTCTAAGGGAGCTAAAATCGCAGCAGCGACAAAGGCAATAATGCCGATCCATGCTAAATCGAAAGCTAGTCTCAAGATACCGCCCAAGTTGCCATACCAGGCAAACCACCAATAACGAATCGGTGAGAGAAGAACGACCGCCGCAAAAGTAACGCCAGCCAGCGCGAGAATACTGGGTAGTTGTCGAACAATTTTACTGACCTGAAAACGGCGATCGCGGTCAATAGCATCAGCTTGAGCAGCAACGGTTGCATGAGTGCGAGAGTTCGATGATGTGGAGTATTGCGATCGCTTCTTTACAGCACTCATTTCCGCATCTACTTGGGGAGAAGTGACAGCGTTTGTGTCGAATTTGTTGATGACTGTTAAATTAGTTGCAAAACTTCGCAATCGCTTTTGCAACATAGCTGGAAACCTTTCGCGCTTGGTCACGAGTTCTACACCCGCCACTTGGCAAGCAATCCAATAACCGAACTGCGCGATCGGCTGTCCAATCGTGCGTTGTATTACCCATAGCGTCAACCATCCTAATGCAACAGTACCAAATGCTTGCCATACAGTCGTATTAGTCGCAGCGGCAAAGCCTACAACCATTGCCAACAACTGCCACAGCGACAACACTAATAGAATCGGTTCCCCTAGATAAGGCATCGCCCCAAATACGCTAAAGACAAGCGGTGCATAACTAAAGCCTAAAGTGCGTGCTACAACCTCAAACGGCGCTTCAACGGTAAATGGAGCAAAACTAATTACCCAAGTACTCAAAACGAGAAACAAGTAGCCAAACGCAAACAAAACTGCTCCGATCAGCAGCGTAAATACAAAGCGAATGGGTGTAACCCGATTAACAAAGAGAATAACGCTCTGAGCAACGACTTGAGATAAACTAGCGGCTAGAACAACGACGAACGCTACCGTCGAGCCATCAGGCAGGGTGTTGATTTGCTCAAAGGCTTCAAACTTGAGCGCTAGTACCCATCCCAATAATTCCCAAAACCGATTAAGGGCAGTTTCATTCATGGCAGAAGTGAAAAAGCTTTTGCAATGCGTGAAGTCACTAAGGATTCATGATAAACCGCTTGCAGAAATTGAAAAGATAGAGCAGAACCAAGTTAACGTCGATTTGTACAGCGCCTACAAATTCAGCCACGCGCGCAGTGCTTCTCAATTTCATTCAATTAAACGACATTTTGACGCCAAGATCCAAGACCTTGGTACAGTGAAATGAGACATTGAGTGTTCATAAATCTCTATTAGCGGCTATGAGAGAAATACAGATTGAAACATCTCCTGAAGTTTATTCACGTTCTCAAAAAGAAAGTAGAGAATATGAAGATGTTTTAGTTGTTGGTCAGCCAACGCAAATTTCTTTAGCACACCTAGCACCGTCAGAAGAGGCAATTATTAGCTTCAAAGTGCAAGGAGAACTTGAAATTTATTCGCATACAAATCAACTCATCGAGCCACAAATAGCAGTTCCTCTTAAGCAACTTCCAACAATTATCTTGCTGGCAAGAACCTTTAGCGATCGCCTCAACGACCGTTCCATAACAATAATCTTTCAAGACGAGACTGGTCATCAATACCAAATTCAACTAAAGCTTACTTGTCTGCGAATTTGTCTCGACGCGGATGCAGATCGCGATGGAATTATTGAAGAAAATAACCCTCATAAAGGAGAGTGGAAATGGGGAATTAATGGACACGGTGCAATTTTATGCGTTAAGACCGACCGCGATGTTGTAAATTCTAGTAGTAGTCCATATGACGATAAACCTCTTCAAATATCGAATATAAACGGATTGAGCTTTATCATTGTTCGCCGTGTTGGTTTAAAACCTTTACCTATTGGATACGAAGTTAATTTATCAGTTGACCCAAATATTGCCCAACGAATTTGTATTTATGATGAACTCGATGCGGCGGGTTATGAATTAATTGGCGCAAAGAAAACAACAGCAAAAATCAGAGAAACTGACCGAGATATTCTTTTAGCTATCAGGGGATTAAGTTATCCCGATGCTGATTTTGATGGTTTAGTTGAGATTACTTTAAACCTGACGAAAGATAGAGAAAATATCTACAGCGATCGCGTAGTTTTTCGCGTTGCTCCTTGGATGATGACTCCTAATACTTTAGCTCCTATCACTGTATTTGTTTCTCGTTTATCGAAGGGCGATAACGAAGAATTTATCGAGGAACTGAGAAAAGTTGTTGGCAAAGCTAACGCGCAACTCGATCCGGTTCCTTTTGAGTTTCACAAAGACGATCCTTGGATGCGCGATGAAATTGAAATTGGTTACACTCAAGCGCCAGGAAAATATCTTCATGTCGTCCTTGATTCACCACGCGATCGCGGACTCGATCGCTTTGCTAAACGCAAATTACTAGGAAGTGACTTTGGCTACGTAATTCGTAAAAGTCATCATCCAGCGACAAAATTAGACTCTTTTGGAAATTTAGAAGTTTCGCCGCCAGTTACAGTAAAAGGAATTGATTATCCTTTTGGGCGTCTGATATTTGGTGGAACGCGCCCAGATATTATCCAAAACCCACGCCGCAAGTTAAAAGTTTTGCGAGACTTCTTTTTTGCTCAAAAAATTCAAGCCCCCTTTGAAATCTTTTCTGATTGGCTGAGTGTAGGGCATATCGATGAATTTATGACGTTTGTTCCTGCGCCTAATTCTCTAGGGTTTAAAATGCTTCTTGCTAGCCCTGATAAGTGTTATACCATTCTCCACCGCCTACAAAACGAAGGACATTCTCAAGCGTTACTACGGCAAGGCAAACAGCTTTACAAAAAACCTGCTGATATTAGTGTAGCTGAAGTGCTTAATAACGAAGAATTAGCTCGGCAAAACCAAAGCTATCAAGAACATATTAATTGGAATCGAGAGGTTTTAAAACAAGAATTAGGTTTAGCTGAAGACGATATTATCGATATACCTGCTTTGTTTCAAGACGATGGTGATGGACGAGCAGAAACCTTTTTCCCTAACATGGTTAATATGATTGTGCTTCAACAACATCTGGCTATTCCTAAACCCTTTGGACCACACATCAACAATCAATGTCAATTTGAAGCTGACGTTCGAGCGGTTTTAGAACCTTTGGGTTTAGTTTGTCACTTTATTGATGATTGGGACCCTTATTTTCGAGGAGGAGGAGAAATTCACTGCGGTACTAATACTAGCCGACAACCTTTCGCCCAAAAATGGTGGGAAATTGAACCAAAATTTTTCAACCCTTCATAACGAAAGATTTAAAAATACATTACCTTAGCTAACTATTGTCTAATTCATTTCTCAGCACAATCATCTAACAATGGACGATGGAATTTCAAGACATCAGTTTGATCAAGGGTTATCATGCCCACGTGTACTTCGATGAATCAACGGTTGAACAAGCCCAAGCTTTATGTGAAGCAGCTGGTAAGCTATTTTCAGTAACTGTTGGTCGGATGCACCACAGGCAAGTTGGACCGCACCCAAGTTGGAGTTGTCAGCTAGCTTTCGATCGCAATCAGTATTCAGATTTACTATCGTGGCTAGCGCTGAATCGAAATGGTTTAACAATCTTGATTCATCCTTTAACTGGAAACGATTTAAAAGACCATACTGATTATGCATTGTGGATGGGAGAACCACAAACTTTGAAGCTTGATGTATTGTAATTCATCACAACCTGATAAGCCTACTCATGATTAATTTTCAGCGACAAGCCATTCCTTACTATCTGCAATCAAAAGATGAACTTAGTTGTTAAATCGTCTTTAGTTAAATAATCTTTCTTTGCGATTATTTACTATTCACTAGCCACCATTATTATCATCACTAATCGACCAAATTTAATTTCAAATTATCTTATGACTGATTCATCTGATAAAGAAGCAATTTTAGCGGTTAACGAAGCTTTTTATCGTGCTTTCGCTAATCGAGACATCACTAGTATGAGCCGTTTGTGGTGGCAAGGTGCAACCAGTTTGTGTATCCATCCTGGTGGTAATATTCTGATTGGATGGGAAACGATTCGATCCTCTTGGGAATCGATCTTTCGCCATACTGATCTCTTAGAAATCGAAACAGAAATTATTAAAGTAGAAGTTGACTACGCGATCGCCTATGTTGTCGTTCGAGAAATTGTTTTGCAATCGAACCGAGGTAGAAAGGTAAAAGCATCGTCACTCGCAACGAATATCTTTCAGAAGATGGCTCAAGAATGGTACTTAGTTCAACATCATGGCAGTCCAATTATGCGTTAGTCATCTGCCTGTTGCAAATAACGCTAGGAAAATCGCTCTAAGAATTGTTTCGTTCGAGCCGTTTTAGGCTGGTTAAAGAAACTGTGTGGTTCAGCCGTCTCAATAATTCTACCTGCGTCCATAAACACGATGCGATCGGCAACTTCTTTTGCAAACTGCATTTCATGGGTCGCGATAAGCATTGTCATTCCTTCTTGTGCAAGCGTCTTCATGACAGACAGAACTTCACCAACTAACTCCGGATCGAGCGCACTTGTTGGTTCATCGAATAAAATCACTTCTGACTTCATAGCTAGCGCCCGCGCGATCGCGACTCGCTGCTTTTGTCCCCCTGATAGTCGCGCCGGATAAACATTCTTTTTGTCGAGTAGCCCAACTTTGATGAGTAGTTGTTCGGCTTGGGCGATCGCGTCAGCTTTAGAACGCTTCTGAACGTGAATCGGGGCTTCCGTGATATTTTCTAGAACAGTCATGTGCGGCCAAAGGTTAAAATGTTGAAAAACCATGCTGACACGAGTTCGCATCTTGGCAAGTTCTGCTTCGGTCATGAGAGTATCTTTCCCGCGACTTGTTTTGCGCCCCATCTGCGTGCCATGAATATAAATCTCTCCAGAGTTAGGAGTTTCTAACCAGTTGATGCAACGTAGTAAAGTCGATTTTCCCGAACCACTAGGACCCAATAAACAAACGGTTTCTCCTGGTAAAATCCGTAAATTGATATCATGTAATACCTCAAGTTGACCAAAACTTTTGCGCAAATGCAGTAGTTCCACCGCAGGTATTATTTGTGTTTCGACTCGGCTATCTAGCATAAATACTCCTAAAGGTTTCAACTTTACTTACACATAGTTCAACCGTTAAACATAACAACCAATACAGCACTGCGGCGACAAAAAATGACTCAAATGGAACATAATAAGTCGATTGAATTGACCTTGCTACAAAAGTTAATTCTTGAATTGTGATAATAGAGAGAAACGCAGAATCTTTAATGATTTGAATAAATTGATTACCTAATACAGGTACAGAGAACAACAAGATTTGGGGCAAAATAATGCGTCTTATTAGTTGCCAACCTGTAAACCCATAAGCACGTCCTGCTTCAATTTGTCCAAAGGGTAAACTTGCCCAAGCAGAACGTAAAATTTCCGCTATGTAAGCTGTGTTATAGACAACAATTGTCACAACAGCAGTCGTCCAATTGTCTAGTGT
Source organism: Chroococcidiopsis sp. TS-821 (assembly GCF_002939305.1). Classification (NCBI taxonomy): domain Bacteria; kingdom Bacillati; phylum Cyanobacteriota; class Cyanophyceae; order Chroococcidiopsidales; family Chroococcidiopsidaceae; genus Chroococcidiopsis; species Chroococcidiopsis sp. TS-821. Next base: position 49,269 of record NZ_MVDI01000005.1, read on the forward strand.
TATTCCTAATGAAGGCAGACCATAATAGATAACATACGCCAGCATCAAAAAAGGAACGGCTCTTGCTGCATCGACAAAGCTTTGTACTGAAGTACGAGCAATTTGAGAGTGCGAAATTAATGGAATTAATAAGAGAATACCAAGCAGTAATGATAAAGCCATACCAGCAGTGCAGAGCCAAATTGTATTCCATAAGCCTTCAAGAAACCGAGGAAGATTATCAAAAATCACATTAAATTGAATGCTCATATTAATTCATACCTCTGATGCATTCGATAATCGATTGTGCGAGTTAAACGAGTAAAGCCAAACAAAAGAAGGATATAAAACAGCATGGCGATCGCAGTCATCGTTAAAGGCTGAAAATTACTGGCAGCTAACTGACTAGCACGGCGAGTTAAATCATTAATTCCGATTACGCCTACCGCTGGACTCGCTTTGACAATGAATGTAATTTCATTAGCGATCGCTGGCAAACTAGCCCGCCACACCTGTGGTAAGATGATGCGAACGAATGCTTGATTTTGGGTCATTCCAAAAGCTTTTGCTGCTTCAACTTGTTCCACTGAGAAGTTAAGGATGGCTGAGCGCCAAATCTCACTAATAAAGGCAGAATGATTAATTGCTAGGGCAATGCTACCGGCGACAAATGCGTCTAAATTGATACCTAAAAAGGGTATGCCAAAATATAGCCAAAGAACTAGAAGAACGAGTGGTAAACTGCGGATGAAGCTGACGTATAGTGTTAATAGTTGACTTACAATAGGAATCTTTTTAACTCTCCCTAAAGCGACAGCTAAGCCCAAAGGAATTCCGATGATAACGCCCATTAAAGAAGTGATGCAGGTAATTACCAATCCGTAGAACAAATATTCTAAATCTCCCATTTTTTCACCTTCTTAAAAACCACAAAGGTACAGAGCAAGATTACGAGGTAGGGATTGGTCGATCGCCAGGAAGTCTAGGTTCATTGGGTAGATCAAAAGTCACTCCCAGCCACTTTTGTTGTAATTGTTTGAGCGTGCCATCTGCTTTAGCTTTAGCAAGTCCGTCATTGAAAACTTGCAAGATATCTTGTCTACCTTTTCGCACTGCCCATGCTGCATAAACTTTATCGCCTACGGGTTCTTGGACTACCTCAAATACATTGGGCTTGGCTTTCATCACTTGAGTCAGTGCAACTAAATTATTCAGAACTGCATCAACTCGTTTGTTTTCTAAGTCTTGATAAGCTTCGGCAAAAGCGCCATATTCAGTTGTTCTTGCTGCTGCTTTTCCTTGTGCTTTAAGTTGAGGATTGACTACTTCGGCAATAATTTTGGCAGTAATACTCCCTTGTTGTACGCCGACTGTCTTACCTGCTAAGTCAGCAATTGAGTTGATCGAGTCTCCACGTCGTTTAATTAGGTAGTTAGTAATATCGGTGATTGGCATTGTGAAATCGATAGCTGTTAAGCGTTCTTCTAGTATGGCGATCGCTGCATTTGTCGCATCGTATCTATTAGCAGCAATTCCAGTCAAAATTCCTTGAAATGGTAAAATTTCTTGCTTGACTGTAAAAGGTGCATCTCTTGTCACTAACTCTAAAAGTTCTTGGTTGTAACCGACGTGTTTGCCATTTTGGAGAAAATCGTAGGGAGGATAATCATCTTCAGTTGCAACGGTGATTTCTTGCGTTCCTCCAGAAACTTGACTCGATGAAGGCGAACAAGCAACCGCGATGGTGAAGGTGAAAAGTGCGATCGCAACTAAAATACCGAATCGCAGCCAGTAGTTTGCGCGTCGAATTCTATAATTCATAACAACTGCTCAGCAAAACTCAAAAAAGTTTAAAAAGTGTTGGCTAGCAAGTACCAAATTGCAGATTGATTTGCTTTAACCACTTGCGGTAAGCAATCGACATTTTGTCGCAGGGAAAATGGAATTCTTGTTGTAAATTGAGTGGCAGTTTCTGCGGACGTTGTGACTCTACCATTGGTATATCCTGCGCCATGACATCGTCTTGAAAGCGGCGCAATTCATCGTTGGACATTTCTGGTGCGTAGTTTCTAGAAACACCTAGCCAAGCAACACTTCGAGTTTCCTCAACAGGTGTTACTGTCAAGAAAATAGAGAAATATTTTGTATCGTCGCCTTTGCGAAAACAAGCTACCAAAGGTCGGACAATTTTATAAACGTAAGAAACTGACTTAGCTTCTCCAGTACCTTCTGGATTAGGCTGATAAAAGTGAATATCACTAGCGCTAATACTGTCTGCATCAACAGCTAACGTGTAATTTGGGACTTCTGGAAATTCTGGATCGCCGAGAAAACCTCGATGCGTAAAGGGAAAGTGCGCAATATCAACAAAGTTTTCGACAATACGAGGCGCACTAGCGTTAATAAAGTAAGGTCCACACTGAAATGCGATCGCATCTGTTTGCTCCCACTCTGCAAATGTAGGAATATCTTGCTCAGGTTCGCCCAAAGCTACCCAAATAAAGCCATATTTTTCTTTAACGTGATAGGTGCGAATGTTAGCAGTTTGCGGAAAAGAAGTAATTTTTAAATCTGCTGGAATGCGGGTACAATGTCCATCTGCATCAAATGACATCGCGTGATAAGGACACACGATCGCCTTGTTGCACTCGATCCAACCCATTGACAGTGATACACCGCGATGCGGACAGCGGTCTTGACAAGCAACGATTTTTTCGTCAGTCCGCCAAAGGGCGATCGCATTTCCAAGTAGATGAACTTGCAAGGGTCGATTAGCTTTAAGATCGTCGGCTAGCGCAACTACGTGCCATGCGTTATATAAAATCGGATCGTCAATTAGGGTATCACTCAGCATTGATTATGTCCTCAATGTTTTATGTTGATAGCTATCTAAAAGAGGTCAAAATTGAAAGCTAGTTGAGTCAGTCCGTTGGGGGTTTCAAGACAGCGGAATTGACCATCCATCATGTCCTGATTGACCATTGCTGTCGTTTTCAGCGAAACGATTTCGAGTTATAGCTGTACTTTTGATTGAAAAATGCTAACAACTGAAAGCTTGTGTTCTACGTTAAAGAAAATAGTAACTTCAAAAAGTGCTTTGTAATACAATAGCAACTAATGCTTACAATTTTGCTGAAATAGCAATTTTTTAGCGAATAGTTGTGCTTTTTTGAAAAACGCCATGAATCAACCGCACATAGGCACCGGCGCACCCATTATGCTGGACAATCTTGACCGCGAAATCATTGGTCTGCTAAAAGTTGACGGACGAATGTCTTTTACCGAAGTTGCTAAGAAACTGAATCTTCCAGAAGCTACGGCGCGTTATCGAGTGCAACGCCTTTTGCAATCTAAAATTATCAAAATTCATGCTTCTCCTAATCCAGAGCATCTCGGTACACCGCACATTGTCATTGTTCAGCTTTTTGTCGAGAACAGCAAAATCGATGCTGTCGCCGCAGCACTTGTTGAGATTGAAGAAGTTCAGTTTGTCGCTGTAACGGCTGGACATCACAACATCGTGATTGATGTCAGTTTTGGCGCGCATAGCGAAATGTTGGCATTCTACGCCAAGTTACACCAGATTCCAGGCATTATCCGTTATGAATCTCAAGTTGTCATGAAACTCCTGAAGGCTGAGTATAAGTATGTGCTGAGTTAACGAGCACAGGAGAATTGAGAAATGTCAAGAAATCTGAATATGTATTCAAAGTTTTTCTATTTTAAGAATATCGCAATTATGTATACGCAAGTTTACTTGATTAGTTAAAACTAGAGAATCAATTACTATTTATCAAGTCTTAATTGCAAATAAATTATGTATTTAGCAAAATAAATTGAATAAAGTATCAAGGATTACATATTCTAGGTATTGAGTGCGTCTATCCTGAAGGAGACGGCATCAATCTGCAATGCAGACATAATTCGATACTATTTCGATTGGCGCGTGTCGTTGCTTGTTCAATGCCGTTGAAGATTGAGTCATAATTAAGGATTTTGCGTGAAATGCATCCATTAATGATGGGTTCATTGAGTTGGATTGAATATCAACAGCGTCTTCAAGAGGAAAATGCGATCGTTCTGATTCCTTGCGGCGCGTTAGAACAGCATGGTCCACATTTACCATTAGGGACTGATGCATTGCTGAGTACATCTGTTGCACAGAGCGTAGCAGAACAAATTAATGGCATCGTTGCACCAACATTTAGTTATGGCTACAAATCTCAACCGAAATCGGGTGGTGGACAGTGCTTCCCTGGAACGACTAGCTTAGATGGCAATAGCCTGAGCCAATCGATTCGCGACGTGGTGCGCGAACTCGCGCGTCAAGGTGCAAACCAACTTGTTTTAGTAAATGGACACTATGAGAATCAATGGTTTCTTACTGAAGGAATTGAGCTAGCAATCCGCGATGTGGGTAGTTCTTCCCCGTTGCGGGTGATGCGGCTAGAGTATTGGGATTTTCTTACGAGCGATATATTAGACCAAGTATTTCCCGACGGCTTTCCAGGATTTGCACTCGAACACGCGGCTGTGATTGAAACGTCATTAATGGCACATTACCATGCAAACTTAGTGCGCCTCGATCGCATTCCAGATGTGCCCCTGCACGAATTTCCGAGTTATGATGTTTTTCCCCAACGTTCAGATTGGGTTCATCCATCAGGCGTTCTTTCATCAGCCAAATCTGCGAGTGCCGAAAAAGGCAAACTTATGGCAAATCACATTGCGACTGGTATTGCAGTTGCTATTCAACAAGAATTTGGTGCTAAACATTTCGCGGTAAATAAAACTGCGCCACGCTAATCTCGTCTTTAATCCTGACTTTTGACTTCTGCTCATGCAATCTGATTTTACTCCGATTCAACCGATCAGCGGTACTATCTTGCCTCGCTACGCGGGAGCTTCAACGTTTGCGCGATTACCCGAACTGCGTGATGTACCGCACTGTGATGTAGCGATCGTCGGTATTCCTTTTGATGCGGGTACAAGTTTTCGTCCTGGCGCTCGGTTTGGACCGCACGCAATTCGTCAAGCGTCCAGAAATCTGCGCACGCAGTATCATCCTGTTTATGATGTTGAGCCGTTTAAAGTTCAACAAGTGGCAGATGCAGGAGATATTGCTTGCAATCCATACAATATTAACGATGCCATACAACAAATTGAGACGGCTGCAACTGCACTGTTAGAGCAAGTAGGTGCGATTATTAGCTTGGGTGGAGATCACACGATCGCCTTTCCGTTACTCAAAGCAATCAATCACCGCTACGGACCTGTGGCACTCGTCCATTTTGACGCGCATCTAGATACCTGGGATACTTACTTTGGTGCGCCTTACACGCATGGTACGCCTTTTCGCCGCGCGGCTGAAGCAGGGCTATTTTTAGATACCGCATCGATGCACGTTGGCATTCGCGGTCCACTTTATAGCCGCAACGACTTGAGCAAAGATGCTGAACTAGGTTTTCGCATTGTGCATTGCGATGAGTTTGAAACAATCGGGATTTCAGGCGTTGTTGAGCGAATTCGCGATCGCGTTGGCGATTATCCTCTCTATTTATCGATTGATATTGATGTCCTCGATCCTGCCCATGCTCCAGGCACAGGAACACCTGAAATAGCTGGCATGACAAGCCGCGAACTATTAGGCGTATTACGAGGGCTTGCGGGACTTTCGGTGATTTCAGCAGATATTGTCGAAGTCGCTCCTGCCTACGACCATGCCGAGTTGACTTCACTTGCCGCAGCTACCGTAACTTACGAGTTGATTAACCTGCTAGCACTTAGCCCAAAACTCAATGCATCTACTCACAAGTATTGATAGATATCTTGCAACTTTAACTCTGGCAACTTTGAGCTAGTTTTCTCATCAGCTTGAGAAGAACGGCGATACGGTATGCTTGTTTGAGTCGTTGGATTCTGCTGTTAGTAGCTGCACTTTTTTACCTGTGGTAGCTTTTAGCCCTGGCTGACCTCTGCTATTACTTTTGTAAGGTAAACACAATAATCTGTAAACAGTATTATCGAGGTTAATAATGCCAGTTGCGAGTCTGCCCCGCGATCGTGATTACCCAAGACTGCCACAGTAAGCGGAAAATACGGTTCAAACGCTCTTCATTCGTCCATTTATCTACGTGAATATCGCTAATTTGGACAATCCGGTATTGCTCAAATTCGGCAGCTAAATGCGGTAAAGTTAATTGCAAGCGATTAATAGCAATCCAGTTTGGCTCAACCAACCACGAGTAGAAAAATAAACTAATTAATAAGCTTAAAGGTCAGAATACTCGGATAAATATAAAGTTTGAACTGCTTTTTTGTCTCTGCTGGCGTTTTCTCAAATTATACTCCTTCTATAAAAGAAATAACAATTTTTATACACGAAATTGCTTTCTACTAAATATATTTATCTGAGTGTTTGTTGTTCGTTAGCTTTCACGAGTGACAAAGAATAATTATATTGCCCTCGCAGTGAGAGTACTCAATCGCAATAGGTGCCAACGCACTTTTCTCAAATTATTGGACTTTTTGTACTGTGTAAAATTGAGTCAATACAAAGTTTGCAATTATCATCTTTTTATGGTGTATCTATATACATTTAAAACCCTAATCTTTTCGCCATCAACTAAAACTCAGCTTTAAAATTAAAGCATTTGTTTGCAGAAAACAACCTCGATGAATACTCAACTTTGCAATAAATATTATTTCCTATTTTGCTAATGATACTGTAACCGCAATTCTGCCCCTTGAATGTCACTTTGACGTTTTAGCTACATAATTTTTCACAGCTTGCTGTAGAAAGGCTGTCGTATTAATGGCTATACAAAATGTTGCTGATTGAGTATGTGCCACCCTCTAATCTCGCGAACAAAAGTTTCCTCTCGATCTTCTCTTGCAAATGCGAGTCAATCAGCGCCGATATCTTGGTAATCTACCCAAATTAAGTGCTTTACCTTGGACAGTTGGTGCAGACCTCACCCTTAAAAGCCGATTAATAGTAGGTGCAATATCAATATTGCGTACTTGACGGATCGTGCCTCGACCAATATTCGGACCTGCAGCATATAGAATTGCACTCATCGAAGGCAAAGTTGAATCATAACCATGTGCGCCATAAAAACTTGGAACTGACAATACAGGATTCTCAGTTGTTACATCTCCTAAACGTTGCACTACAGGATTTTGAGTGCCATCGAAGTTGTAGCCAACACTCAGAATTGCAAACACATCGCCATAATCCTGACCGATAAACTCATTAGTGTCTAGACCAAACCTAGGGTCGTTAGGATCGTTAGGAACAGGACGACTGTAAATCTGAGCAAAAACAGGTTGGGTTTGACCGCGCGTGTAGTTGGGATTAGTGTCTACTAATTCTCCTAAAGCTTGGACAATCTGCCGCTGCAAAGTGACATATTCTTGCGGTGTGACAATACCATCTGGTTCTCTACCTTGTAAGTTAATATAAATGTTTACCGCAGGACCAGAGGAAACAGCACGTACTTTAGTATTATCAAAGCCTCTGCTACTCAGAAAATTGTTGATACTTACTGCGGTATGAAAAGTTTCAAACCCGTGGTCGGAAAGTAAAATAATATTACTTCTAGGTCTACCAAAGCGATCTGTACCAACAGCTTGAATAATTCGCTCAACAGCATCATCAGCAGCTTGATAAGCTCTTTGCAAGTAGCTTTGATACCGCTTAATCTTTTCTTGGTCTTGATTATTACCGATTGAGTTTGGATCGCTAATATCAGATGGTTGACGCGGATCTGTCAATAAAAACTGATGCCAAGCACCATCGGGTTGCTGAATATAGGTGAGGACTAAATCTGCATCAGGGTTCTGGCTGATTGCTCGCAAAGCTATCCGAGTTTGATAATCGACAAAGGTGCGGACTTGGTCTTGATAAATGGCTTCGCGTTCTATTTCAGGAAAATCAGTAAATCCAGGGCTAATTTGCTGCGGAATGCGAAAGTCTGCTTCAGAAATCCAAAACCCGACATTATTATTGATATCATCTACATCTGCTAAAACTGCTGGGTTACGAGGAATATAGTTGACAGAATAGCGAGCAAACCGCACTTGGGATAGATCGGGGGCTAGCTTGGTGACATAGAAACTCGTTCCTGCTTTATTCTCGTTACCTTCTAGGTAAAATCGACGAGATGTGCGATCGCTGGCACGAATATATGCAGGACCTGTGGATGGTAAATTAAAAGGTCCAGGTTGAATACCCTGGTTTTGGTCAAAGAAGACCAAAGTATCGTAGTTGACTGTTTTATCATCCGTCGTGTCAAGTGCGGCAACTTGAATTGTATAGTCAACTCCCCCAGTGGTAAAACTCTCTAGGGAAGTCGTTTTTTGCAAAATTGGGCTATAGGAAACTTTCGCGGCGGCTTTTAGTTGTTCGATTGTGCTACTGGGGGCTAAGCTAAAATCTGCTGCTGTTAAGCTAAAGCCTCTGGCTCCGACACCACCAAATGTCCCGTAAGGTACTGTATAGTCTACGGTGCGATCGCGAGCAGGTTGCAAAATTGGGCTATTGTCAATGCCAGGAATGGTAACATCTATGCCATCTGCACCAGGAAACGTTGCTGCAACGACTTTTTTACCTTGATTGCGTAAAGCAACCCACAATGACTCAGCAGTTTGAGCACGATCGTTAACAGGTCCATCTCTACCTATTGAGTAACCGCCAATGGGAGCAGCAAAGCCACTAATATTTTGTGCAAATGGGCTGACAACTAAGTGAAAATTATTAGCGTTGATATTGTTGCTCACAGCTGTTGAACCCGTGCCTATGGCAATATGAGCCGGAGCAGTAAGTGATGGGGTGACTGTGATATTCTGTTTAGCTGAAACTCCTCGTCGCTTGAGTCGTCCTATGCCTCGGTCTGATTTTAGAACGCCAGTAGATAAGTAGCGGTCAACTGTTGATGGCATGGCACCATCGATTGAAATGACAATTATCTTGGGTTGCTTTAACCTGTCTGTTGTAGTTCTTGCAGTAGTTGAGTGAGCAAAGACTGCTAGGATAAATACAGTCAATACAATGAGAATAAATCGCTGAAATAACTTTGCTCTTCCAAACCGCAATAGTCTTTCTAGCGCTTGCTTTAGCAAACAAAGTTGGTTGGTGGCGATCGCCCTGAGGCTATTTAACCTGCTCATGCTTTCACATGTAGAATTATGCAGATAAAAATACTAAAGCAGTGTTAAGAACAGGATATGAAACCGATAAGTTAGTTTTAAAAGGTTTTAAATGTCTGGGTGCGCAAGTTATCTTTCGTAACAAAAGTTCCTGCGATCGCAGCAATTATAGCTTGTTATTTTGTCATGTTACTGTCAAACGATATTTCAAAACGTGCGTGTCTGAGAACGATCAAAATTTGTGAGCAAATAAATATTAACGAATTTTATGAAAACTTATCGAATTGAACTTATTAACCGCGATCGCTTTGTTGTTGAAGTTGCAGAAAATCAGTACATTTTAGATGCAATTGAAGCCACAGGATTACGCTTACCTGTAGGTTGCCGTTACGGGGCTTGTATTACCTGTGCTGCCCGCTTGGTTGCCGGAAAAGTTAATCAGTCAAAAGCTTTAGCATTAAAGCCATCACACAAAGACATAGGGTATGTTTTACTTTGCATTGCTTATCCACAATCCGATTGTCAGCTGGAAGTTGGTGTCGAATCACAAACTCAACTTTATGTTAACCCTTTTAAAGGTTATTAATGCGCTATTTCCTTACTTTAAAAATTTATCGTAAAATTATTTGAAAAGCAACACCGAGGACAATTGTCCTCGGTGCTTCAACTACAACGCTATGTAGTTAAAAAAATACAATTACTATATTATCTTAAACCCTAGCAAAATACAAGCAGAATCCTATTTTTTTTGTGAAGTTTTAAGAAATATTTTATAGCAATTCAAAGGAAACTATTAAGACAGTACAAAAGCTCAGAAACATTATCTAAAGTTTGCATATATAAAGGAATCCCACGCACGCAGCTGCCTTGAAAACTTCCTCAAGGGAAAAATAGTTTTTTAGCTTTTAACTCTGACATCTGCTATGTATATGATACAAACTTAGACTAATAACGACTTAACTACTTCTTCAAGTCGAGTGGATTTAAAGTTTCATCTCTAAAGAGATGATATTTCCGATATAGTCATTTGTTGACTGTCAGGAATGATGGACTTTAGGTAGGTATTGATACAGTTAGATCTTATCTTACGCGACCATCAAAATTTACTCTAAAATTATTTTGCGAATCCTGCGAAAGTTACTATTTCATACCGCACCGATTATTTCAAGTCAAGCATTGGGTTGGAAACTGCTGATTGTTGAAGAATTTCAGGAATCACCAGGTGGAATCGACAAACCAGAAGCTTGGAAGAGACACGCGATCGCCATTATGTTGGAGTTTACAGTGAAGGCGATATTTTGATTACACCTGCGGGGCTACCGGCGGCGTATCGCGCTGCAGGGGAAGATCGCTATTTGCAGATTTAACCACAGCTACAGTTTTTTCAACAAGTTGCTGCTGAAGCGATGGAAATTGATACCTCGCGTATAGAAATTGTCACAAAATTTCGCGTACGTGATTTGCAACCCGAATCAGATTTCTGTCATTGATATTAATATCGGTTTGTGCTGAAACAGTTACTGAGATGAGAATGGTGATCAGAGCAGATACCACTATCCAAACCAGTCGATTAAGGAGTTTTTGTTGCATTGAGGTGTCCTTTATGTTGTTAGAGTTTCTACAATTTTTAAAGTTAATAAGTGTTCGGTATAAACTAATTAAAGGATTGATTTGAGTTAGGCATTATATAATGAACTCAATTGCTGCACATCAAAACTAGCTGACCACTGACAGCGGAAGTTTCTAGTAATTTGTGAGCATCAGCTGCTTTTTCTAGCGGTAGGCGCTCGGCGATAATCGGTTGAATTTGCTTACGTGCAAGTAAGTCTAAAAGTGTGGTTAAATCTTCTCGAAACCAGTCTGAATGCCGCTTTTTACTATCAGCAATACTGTAAAAAACTACTGGGTGACTATCTGGTAACAACTGCAACAACGATAATAAAAGAAAACTTGCAGCTAGCTTCACTTTTCGATTGTGCTTGGTAGTTAAAGCTGATGAAAAACCGTAATTAATCAATCGTCCTTTGTTGCGTAGTGCCTTGTACGAACTAAACAAGTGACTGCCACCAATTGCATCGAAAACAACGTCTACGCCATCACCTGTCAAATTATAAATTTGTTTAACAAAATCTTCTTGTTTGTAATCAATTGGAACTCCCCCTAAACTTGCAACAAGTTCATGTTTTGGTTTTGAAGCTGTTCCATACATCTCCAAATTTGCCAGCTTACCTAATTCTAATAGTGCTGTACCGACTCCTCCTGCTGCACCGTGAATGAGAATGCGTTCTTTGGGCTTAACTTTAGCAATGCGATGTAATAGTTGATAAGCACTCACATATTGCAGTACCAAGCAAACCGCTTCAACAGCATCAACTGCGTCTGGTATAAGTACTAATTCTGTTGCGGGCAAACACAAAAACTCACTGTAACCACCGACAATTGTGAGCGCAACAATTCGCTGTCCTAGTTCAAGAGTAGATACTCCCAAGCCTAGCTTGTCTACAACACCAGCGATCGCATAACCAGGCGAAAACGGTGTTTGCGGTACACCTGGATACAACCCCTCGCGAATAAGAATATCAGTAAAAGCAACTGTCGTCGCTAGAATTCGCACCCGAACTTCATCATCTTTAGGTTCTGGTAATTCAGCTTCACTTAGTTGTAAAACTTCTGAACCACCATGACGGGTAATCAAAATTTTTTTGTAACTCATATATAGTGGTTTGTAGTTGTCAATCGACGAACTCTTTTACACTTCATGCTCATCCTAAGTAAGAAAATTGAAGATTTTGTGAGGAGAATCAAAAAGATGAATCACAGAATGCGCTTGCGAATAAATTCGCACTTAAATAAACAAAGTCCACCTCTGTGGTCTTACTGCTAAAAGTTTTGTGTTACAAAGGTACACTTTGCCTGGATAGTCCTGAAAGAAGTCGTAGGAAGAGTGCGATTCACCCATCATTCATGCAGGAAGTCTATTGAGTGCTATTAATTAACGCTAAATACTCGTCGCGGAAATAACGTAAAGTACTGAAAACAGGATTTGGTGCAGACTGACCAAGACCGCATAAACTGGTAAACTTCACCATGTCACGCAGTTCTTCTAAGAGTTCCAAATCAGCTAGTGATGCTTCGCCTTGACGAATTTTAGTTAACAGACGATGTAACTGTACAGTACCAACGCGACAGGGAATGCACTTACCGCAAGACTCATCCATGCAAAATTCCATGAAAAAGCGGGCAACATCGACCATATTGGTACTTTGATCCATGACAATCATACTGCCGGAACCCATAATTGAACCTAATTCAATCAGCGATTCGTAGTCTACAGGAGTGTCAAAAGCTAATGCTGGGATACATCCTCCTGAAGATCCACCTGTTTGCACAGCTTTAGCAGAACTGCTATCCGGTACGCCACCGCCCATGTCTTCAACTATTTGTCGCAATGTTCCATCGGGACTTCAATTAAACCAGTATTGCGGATTTTTCCTGCTAAAGCGAAGACTTTAGTTCCTTTGCTTTTTTCTGTACCAATACTGGCAAACCAGTCAGCACCGTTACGAATAATCCGTGTAATATTAGCGAAGGTTTCTACATTATTAAGTAAAGTAGGATATCTCCACAAACCAGACTCAGTCGGATAAGGTGGACGAGGATGAGGAGTACCGCGTTGACCTTCAATTGATGCCATTAATGCAGTTTCTTCACCGCAGACATAAGCACCTGCACCAATGCGGATATCGATTTTAAAATCAAATGGAGACTCGAAAATTTGACTACCTAGTAAACCTAAGCGTTTAGCTTGGCGAATTGCAAGTTGCAAACGCGCGATCGCAGTAGGATATTCAGCCCGTATATAAATATACCCTTGATTAGCTCCAATAGCATAAGCTGCGATCGCCATTCCTTCTAACACTCGATGCGGATCGCTTTCTAAAATGCTGCGATCCATAAATGCACCAGGATCGCCTTTGTCTGCATTACAGATAACATACTTGCGTTCTCCTTTTGCTTTGACAACCGTTGCCCAAAAAGGTCATTCTCTAGATAACCAAACAATTCCTGCGCTTTGTGCAGAATTTCAATCAAAGCATCTTGCTGATATTGATAGCGTTTGATTGTAACATTTAGCACCTTAAACCGCGTGTCACCACTGGGGTGTGTTGGTATTAACTGCGTTTTTCTTCGGACTTTTGCAGAAGAAGCAGAATGCATCATTTTGTCTTTATTTAAACTAGCGATTTTATCTAAATGCAGAGCTAACTTTTGTACATCAAGTAAGCCTTTCTGCTCTTTTCTTGAACAAATCTTCAAAAATTTTATTATTTTTAGTTATTATTTACTCAACTTTGCTACTCATATTAAAATGCTTTACTATAAGCCCATTGTATCACTTTTTGACTGCCTACTCGTAATAGTTACCATTTCTGCAAATGACTTTATTCCATTTGAAATAAATTATAACTTTAAAACTTATAGATAGTTTAAAATAATTAATATTTGTAGCTATAAAAGGTATTTAATTCGCTTATAATGTCAATTCATCCTACTATTTTTTAATGTTATTTATTACTTTAAATAAATACTTACTAAAGATAGAAATTTTAGGATTAAAATAAGGATGTAAATATATAGAACTAGTTGCCAATAGCTCAATCTATTTGATTTTCTAAAAGAAGGAGTGTATCATGGCTACCACAGTTAAATACGATATTGCTGCAATTAAAGATGAAGCTCGTCAACTCGTCGAAAAAGGACTGGTTGACCGTCAACAGCCAATTTATGCTTTGTGCAAATACATTCCTGGGCGTGACTGGGTTTGTGTAGAACTTGAGCTAGAAGAAAATGATTTTTTGCTCAGAGATCGCATTATAGATCTACTGAGCAAGGAGAAATGGGAGGAAGATTAAGCTTGCTATCAAACGCTAATTAATAATGTGCGTATATTATTTTCTTTATTTCGTATGTTGCAATAGCTGGCGTTTCTTTAGTTTTGGCTAGTGAAGCAATGTAGATAATCTAACAGCCTTTTTCGGGTATAAACTAAATTCTTCACTCAGTACTGGCATTTTTTGCCAGCAAGTACGGCAAAAAAAATAAATTTCATGATTGTGAATATGTCGCAAAAGTTGATCGGAACAGCAAGGACAATTATACATGGTTTGTTAAAGATTGTAAAAGCAATCCTTGATTTAAGTTAAGTAGGCGTAATTATTGCTCGCACGTTTTATGCTAGTTCATGGTTAATAGTTGATTATTCAGCCATTAACTATTAACAATCAACCATTAATAGCCTTAGAGTCACATTTCTCTTCACCCACTCATTTAATTAATATGTTGATCTGATGTTATTTATGAGAATAATGTAAAGATGTGAGAAAGTTGCGAGCATGGCAAAAGAATCAAGTCGAAGTTGATGGTTAATTGAGCTATTGACTATTAACCAACATAATCTGAACTGTTGTCAGAAAAAGTGAGATAGCGCTGAAACCACTGACTCGCCAACCGTGCTACTTCTTCGAGTGTTCCTGGTTCTTCAAATAGGTGGCTTGCACCAGGAACAATCTTTAATTGTTTTTCCGTATGAAGTTGGGCAAATGCATCCTGATTCATGCCAATCACTGGAAAGTCATCTCCGCCAACAATTAAGAGTGTTGGCGCTTGGACACAAGACAGCACTGAACCAGCTAAATCAGGTCGTCCGCTACGAGAAACGATCGCCTTAACAACATTTGGACGTTTGGTTGCAGCTAATAAAGCAGCAGCACTACCTGTACTCGCACCAAAGTAACCAATTGGTAATTTCGTAGTAGATTGCGCTAACCAGTCTGTTGCACCTACCAACCGTTTTGCTAAAAGTGCAATGTCGAAGCGTAGATGCCTCGTTCGCAGATCAATTGTCTCTTCTTCTGGGGTTAGCAAGTCAAGTAATAAAGTTGCGAATCCTGCTTGTTGCAACACCTCAGCAACATAACGATTTCGCGGACTAAAGCGGCTACTACCACTACCGTGAGCAAATAGTACAATTCCTTGAGCATTTGCCGGAAGTGCGAGATTGCCTTGTAGTTGTACTGAGTCGGCAGTGACTGAGACTAAGTTTTGACTGTTCAATATCTTTTCCATGGCTTTATTCTGTCTAACTCTCAATTGCTGCGCATTGTTGTTATCGCAATGGTGCTGTGTAGTCACGAGTTGACTGTTCTAGTAAGTGACGTACTTCTTCATCAGTTGTTTGCGAGAAATCTTCATACCAAAGCCCTATGGAATAAAACGGTTCTGGAGTGGCTACGCTGACTACCTTGTCTACCTCAGCTTTCAATTCATCGCAGGCTGCTCGCGATGCAACAGGAATTGCAACAATAATTGACTGGGGTTGTTGTTGCTTGGTGACGGCAACAGCAGCGCGCATGGTTGCCCCAGTTGCTAATCCATCATCCACGAGAATGATAATTTTATTTGTGGCAGATGGTAAGGGGCGATCGCCTCGATAAGCGCGATCGCGGCGCTGTAATTCTCGCAGTTCTCTAGCGGCAACTTCGTCAATCGTTTTGCTAGAGATGCCCAACCAACTTACCACATCGTAGTTCAACACCCGTACGCCATTTGAACCAATTGCACCCATTGCTAGTTCTTTGTGACCTGGTACACCCAGCTTGCGAACTAAGCAAATATCTAAAGGCGCATTCAAGGCTTTTGCTACTTCATAAGCAACAGGCACTCCACCACGAGGAAGCCCCAACACTAAAACATCAGAGCGATCGCTGTAGTTTTTGAGTCGAAGTGCAAGTAGTTGTCCTGCGACAGTGCGATTTCGGAATCGTGTCGTTATTGTCATTGTTCTCACCTCCTTTTAGGCGTGCCGACTCTAGTAGCCGCACGGCAACTTCTCCTGCTAGAAAATACTCAGACACGTACTTATACCGTTTCACTTTGAAGTTGCTACAAATAGGCAGCTTCAGGAGCAGAGGAAGCAGAGGGGCTTTACAGTAAAATGGTATGATCTTGTGATATCTGGTGGAGTTGTTAAGCAATCGCCTTTGCTAATTTAGGATTTGCTGTTTGTGCAAAACTGCCATTAGGCTTTGCCAGTTAATTGTCTCCAAGCAGAATCAAGCGCTGCTTTGGTGCGACTGCCTGCCCGACTGATGCTTTGCTGCAAGTGGTGCCATTGCTCGTGTAAGAACTCAGTTGCTTCTTTTAGTGCGTGGCGATCGCGTTCGTGAGATGCCAATTCGTCGCTGACTGTCTTAATCTTGACGCGCACAACTTCAGGGCGATCGTGCGGAGTAATCAAATTGTGGAGGCGATCGCTCATAATCTGAACTAACTTTCTTACCTGCTGCGACTTCTCGCTTAACAAACCTTGCAAGCCTTCAGATTCGCTTTTGAGTTTGTCTTGGACGTCGGTGCGGACGATCGCCTTGCTAGCAGTAATTTGCACATCTTCGGGATATAGTACTGCTGTGCTACCCAAAGGAAGCGTAATTTCTCCACCTAGAATGTAGGCGACAATCTCTCCAGTCTGCCAATCAAAGAGAAAATCTTCTATCCATCCTAGTGTTTCTCCCTGAGTTGATTGTACGGCAAGCTGATGGAGACGACGCAGATTCGCAGGTGCATCCACTGTAAGATGACCATAAGTGGCGATCGCCTCGGTTCCTACACTGGAAACTTGTTCTAGGGGTAAATATTCCCTACCATTTGATAAATAAGCGATCTGTCCCGTTTCGTCTAGCCATACTTCTTTCACCTGAATGAAAGGCGCAGCCAGAGAACTATCAAACGCCGTTAACCCAACAATTTGACTGCGACGCACGATATTGAGCATAATCTTTCTCCTAGTAAGTAGGAAGACAGCTTTTAGTCGCTATTGTTGACCCACATTAACCTTGACAAATTTCTGCTTTTCTGAATCAGGTTTTGGCAAAGTTAGCGCGAGAATGCCATTTTTATACTCAGCTTGTACTTTGTCAGTTTGAATGTGAGTAGGCAAAGGAATCACCCGCTCAAATTTACCGTAGTGAAATTCAGAACGTACTATGCCTTTTTCTTCAGTCTTAGTTTCTGACTTGCGTTCACCCTTGATAGAAACAGTATCTTCAGTAACTTGCACATCCAAATCTTTAGCTTCCATTCCTGGAATTTCTAGTTTTAAGTGAACTGCATCCGCCGTTTCTACCATTTCAGCCGAAGGTACAAGGGTCATACCAGATGTACCGCCATCACCGCCATTCGGCATCAGGCGCTCAAACAAACGATTCATCTCGCGTTGCAAACTTTCGATTTCCTGGAAAGGTTCCCAACGTTGCAGATCTCGAAAAGGTTTCCAAAGAGTAATAGCCATACGTGTTTCTCCTGAAATGAATTTTTAAAACGGTTTTGAATAAGTTTTAAGTTGTGGTGACGCTAGCTACTTAAGCAGCGAACTCTATTTTGAGCTTAGAAAGCGAGTGTGAGGAAAATGTGAGGTTCTTGAGTTGATATGCTACTCACTGAGCATCACGAGTTCCTTAACTTTTGAGCCTAATTTCAGGGTAGAGCAGCACAGTTTGAGTAAACTAGTGCTAACTAGCTGGCAGATTTTAGGAATTGTCCAAGGCGGAACATGAATTATAACTTTGCCACGGTAGATGGTAACGAAGCTGTTGCTCAAGTTGCTTATCGCTTGAACGAAGTCGTTGCGATCTACCCAATCACTCCCTCCACACCAATGGGCGAATGGGCAGATGCTTAGACAGCAGAGGAAAAGACAAACTTATGGGGTACAGTTCCCGCTGTTATTGAGAGGCATGATGAAGGAGGAGTTGCGGGAGTTTTACATGGTGCTTTACAAACAGGTTCGCTGACAACGACGTTTACAGTATCGCAGGGATTATTGTTGATGCTCCCTAATATGTATAAGATTGCTGGGGAATTAACGCCGACAGTATTACACGTAGCAGCGCGATCGCTTGTAGCTGAAGCATTCTCGATTTTTGGCGAGATCGCACTGATGTCATGGCGACTCGCACTTCTGGCTTTGCTTTGCTGTGTTCTGGATCAGTACAAGAAGCTCATGATCTGGCACTGATTGCAACAGCAGCTACCCTCAAATCTCGCATTCCTTTCGTACAGTACTTTGATGGTTTCCGCACTTCTCATGAAATCGCCAAGATTAACTTACTCTCGGCAGATGATTTACGGGCATTAATCGACGAAGATGCAGTCCGCGCTCATCGCCAACGCGCGCTTTCTCCAGATCGTCCAGTATTGCGCGGCACAGCCCAGAATCTTGATGTTTACTTTCAAGCACGGGAAACTGTCAATTCCTACTATAGTTGAATACATACTACGTTCCGACTGATGCCAAACTCACAGGGGAGCAAATTGAGCAGACTTGTATTGATATTCTCCGCACGGTCAAAGCAACTGTGACAATTCCGGTAGCGGTTAAACTGAGTCCTTTTTTTTTACAAACATGGCGAACATAGCACAGCGATTGGATGAAGCAAGAGCTGATGCATTGGTATTATTCAACCGTTTTTATCAACCAGATATTAACATCGAAACTTTGAATGTTGAACCAAATGTCATTTTGAGTACGCCATAGGCTATGCGGCTACCTTTACGCTGGATTGCCATTCTCTACGGTCGCATTCAAGCTAGTTTAGCTGCAACAAGTGGTATTCACACAGGCAAAGATGCAATCAAACTATTAATGGCTGGGGCAAATATCACAATGCTTTGTTCTGTATTGCTATAGCGTGGCATTAACCATTTACGGGTTATTGAGCAGGAAATACACTCATGGATGACAGAACACGAGTATGTCTCAGTGCAACAACTACAAGGTAGTATGAGCCAGCAGAATTGCCCTGAGAAGAATGCTGTTGAACGAGCGCAGTATATGCAAGCTATCCAAACATACAAACCAGAATGGGCGCGATCCGAGTCATCTTAATTATTACTTGGGTTAAATTTATGGGGCGAAAATAAATTGGTATTGTCACAAGTAGCAGCGACTGTCCTGGAGTGAATGCAGTGATTCGAGCCGTTGTTAGCCACGCTACGCTTACACTATGATTGGCAGGTAGTGGGTATTTCCTCTGTACTCGAACAACTGCTGACAATTGCTTTTGGTAAAGCTGCTGTAGATGTAGTCGCACAAGAACAAGACAATCGCATAGTAGCTTGGCAAAATGGCATTACGATGGCGATTAAAGCTGCGATCGCTCGCAGTCCGTTGTTTGTCGAGAGATGGCACGTATGAAGTTTATCGATGAATACCGCGATGCCAAAGTTGTTCAGCAATATGCCCAAGCGATCGCTGCTATATCTCACTCGTGGAGGTTTATCTAGTGCTCTCAATGAAATTGCTACGGCTGCTGGGGTGACAATCGCTATTGATGAAAGTTGTCTAGCTGTACGTGAAGATGTACAGGGTGCGCGTGAAATTCTTGGTTTTGACCCGCTTTATGTGGCAAATGAGGGACGATTCGTGGCATTTGTGCCTCAATCTGATGCTCAAAAGGCATTAGAAATTATGCGATCGCATCCTTTAGGAGCAACAGCCCAAATAATTAGTAATGTAACTAACACCACAACTTCTGGTTTTGTCACAATGAAAAGTAAAATTGGTGCTCAACGCATCGTCAATATGTTAAGTGGAGAACAGCTACCGCGAATTTGCTAGATAGTCACAGTTGTATTCTGTACGTAAACTCCCCAATCCGCGTAGCAACGGGGAGTATTTTATTAGCCATAGTCATTAGAGTAAGTAATTTCGCCATATAACTGGGATGGCGCCAAAAGCTTACCGAGCGACTTAGATTTATATAGGATGATGTAGAAGAGTTTAAATAAAAGGAGCAAAGTTCTGGCTTTAGAAGTAATTTCAGTTCCACCAACGTCAGGAGAACCACCAAAGGGAATCATTGTTTTTTTGCATGGTTGGGGAGCAAATTCTCAAGATTTAGCATCGCTGTCGCCACTGTTGAACTTACCTGAATATCAGTTTTTGTTTCCTAATGCGCCATTTCCGCATCCTTATGTATCAACAGGTAGGATGTGGTACAACTTGGAGCATGAATATCAAGGTCAAGGGTTAGCCGAAAGTCGTCAACTGCTAAAAGAGTGGTTGCAGTCACTAGAAAGTAGTATAGGTGTTCCATTGTCGCGGACGATTTTGAGTGGATTTTCGCAAGGTGCAGCGATGACTTTAGATGTGGGGTTAACGCTTCCACTTGCAGGTTTGATTGGTTTAAGTGGTTATATGCATCCACTCACAGAAATTGAGACAACGTCTCCGCCAGTATTGCTAGTCCACGGTCGTCAAGATTCAGTCGTACCGATACAAGCGGCTGTATCTGCGCAACAGAGTTTGCGTTCTTTGGGTATTGCGGTGCAATATCACGAGTTTAATATGGCACACGAAATTCGACCTGAAGTTTTGCCAGTGATACGTAATTTTGTTTTAGAAGTGATGTCGCGCCAAAGCAAATATTAACTAATACGAAATTTCTACGATCCCGACTGATGTAATACATATCTTACGTAGATTAACTGAGTAAAATCAATAAAGTTATTCAGTAATACTGAATTTTTCTACGGGTCGTCGATATTGCTCTAGGGAGGCATAAGCAATGATGAACACTTTGAGTTTGTCCCAGCAGGATATTGCTAATATGACCGCTACAGACGTTGAAAAGTTAGCAGCACGTCTAGAGCAAGATAACTATACAAATATCTTTGACGGCTTACAAGACTGGCATTTGTTGCGGGCGATCGCGTTTCAGCGCCCGGAGTTGGTTGAACCGTACATTCATTTGTTGGACTTGGAGCCGTATGATGAGGGGTGACGCAGAACCAACTCTCTTGACGAGTAAATCTCCCTGCGTCGTCTTGAGCAACGCGGAGTTTTGCTGCTGCGAAATATCATGAAACAAAAGATATTAATTGGTATTGGCGGCGGAATTGCAGCTTATAAGGTGTGTGAAGTGATTTCCACGCTGTTTCAGGCTGGGATGCAGGTGCGGGTGATTCTGACAGATTCAGCGCAGCAGTTTATTACGCCGTTAACGGTTGCGACGCTATCGCGTCACCCAGCATATAC
Organism: Chroococcidiopsis sp. TS-821; assembly: GCF_002939305.1. Taxonomy (NCBI): domain Bacteria; kingdom Bacillati; phylum Cyanobacteriota; class Cyanophyceae; order Chroococcidiopsidales; family Chroococcidiopsidaceae; genus Chroococcidiopsis; species Chroococcidiopsis sp. TS-821. The sequence goes on from NZ_MVDI01000005.1 coordinate 70,492, forward strand.
AGATGCCGATTTTTGGCAACCGCATCCACGTCCACTGCATATTGAACTCGGTGAGTGGGCGGATGTGTTTGTTATTGCACCGCTGACAGCCAATACGCTCTCTAAATTAAGCTACGGTACTGCGGACAATTTGTTAACAAATACTGTTTTGGCTTCGCAGTGTCCGGTGTTGTTAGCACCAGCGATGAACACCGAAATGTGGCAACAAGTCGCTGTGCAGCGCAATTGGCAACAACTCTTGACAGATACAAGGTTTCATGCATTGGCACCCGGTTACGGGTTACTGGCGTGCGATCGCGTCGGCGCAGGACGCATGGCAGAGCCTACCGAAATTGTTACAGGAGTGCAATCTTTACTTCATACTCAAGGTAAGCGCGACTTACTTGGTAAACGCGTCTTAATTAGTACAGGGGGAACGCGCGAGTACTTAGACCCCGTGCGGTTTATTGGTAATCCTTCCACAGGGAAGATGGGGCTAGCTTTGGCGCAAGCAGCGCTCCATCGTGGGGCGATCGTCACGTTAGTTCACACAGCAGTAGAGTGGAGTGTTCCTTCTGGAATGCGCGCGATCGCGGTTGTGAATGCCGAACAAATGCAGCAAGCAATGTTGGAAAACTTCCCTGATGCTGATTTAACGGTGATGTGCGCCGCAGTCGCTGATGTGAAGCCCGCCGAGTATAGTAAGGATAAATTACCAAAGCGATCGCTTCCCCAACAGTTACCACTTGCACCCGTACCCGATATTGTGGCAGAACTCGGACGTCGCAAACAAAGCTACCAACGCCTCATTGGTTTTGCTGCACAAACTGGAGATATTATCACTCCTGCACGACAAAAATTAGCGCAAAAGAAACTCGATGCGATCGTTGCCAATCCCATTGATCGAACTGATGCTGGTTTTGGCAGTAACTTCAACCAAGCAATCTTTTTAGATACTCAAGGACGACAAGTAGAAATTCCGCAATGTAGTAAATTACAACTGGCACACCATTTATGGGATTTCGTGCATGGGTTGTAACTTTGACGATATATTTACCCGTTCAACCGCAAGAACGCACCACCTTTAAGTAGTCCAGGCTCGCTACCGTAACTGCTAACGGTAAGCGATCGCAAATTGTCAAATAAGGGTTTGGCAATGACTTCCACAAGCTTGAGTGCGGGTAACTGACGTTCTAGCAGTGATTGAGTCGCCATCCAATCAAGATAAACATAACCCGCATTTGGCTGCGGGATAGCTTCAATACTTGCTTGAAATTTTGCATCGTTGAGTAATGAACCATTGCGATACGCTTTAAGCGCAGCATCCATCGCATCTACCGAAGTTGCCAAAATTTCGTATTTATCGGTTGTTCCGCGTACGCCCAGAACTTTGGCTCGAATTGTAATTGCGTCTTCTTCAGAGTTACTTGCTTGATTTATTGGGGCTGTTGTCAACTGCGTCCAAGCGGTAACTTTGTGTTCGGCGAGCGGTAGTACTGTAATGTCATAGCCGCGTTGTCGCGCCAGCGCATCTAAGCGCGAAATTCCTTCGGCGGTAGCTGCGGATTTTTCAGCGACAAAAACCCAATCTGCAGTTAATCTATCGCTGTGTGGTAAGAGAGCTAGGGCATACTCGCCTTGTACCCAGCTAAAAATATCTTGCGCAAAATCGATACCCCAGCGCTGTTGCAGGTTAGCTAGAGGTTGGTTAATCAAGCGTGAAATCGCGTCGTAGCCAGAAGTTGATATATGCGTAACTTGCGTCCAAAGTTGACTTAGCGCGGTATTGTTTAAGTTGCTCAAATTTGTTCCGGCGATCGCCAAGCCGCTTGTTGCGGGGATGTATTGTAAAGCACCGACAGGTTCGGTCAATTCTGGGGTAGAAGTTACTTCTGGAGTTGATGCAGCAAGGAGTGTTGTTTCGGCTAACAATCCTTTGCGGTTTGCTTCTAACGCGATAATTTGGCTTTCATATTGCGCCGCCGATTCGAGTTTTTGCCAAGAAACAACACTGGGTAGATTCAAAAATGCTAAGCCCAGTCGCCGATGAGGTAACTGCGCCAAAGCCTGTTGGTAACGACTCGATGTTGTAAGGTTCAGATCCGGTGCTTGCACGTTATTAATCGCGTCTTTGATGACCATTGGATGATTCGCCAGTAGCACAAAGCGATCGCCAATTACTGCACCTGAAAGTATCCGCTTTGGCGATTTTAGTGATGGTTCTGCCTGCGGACGTGCTTTGTGGTAGACAAGATGAACGCCTTTGTAGTCTTCAAACTCTAAATCTGTTGGGGCTATCGCCTGTTTGGCAAAGACAAGCTGTAAAAATTCGCGGCTTTTTTCTGCATCTTTAGTTGCTAGTGCCATGAGATATCCTGGTTGTTGACCATTGTACGAATCGCGGTCATAGTCGTTGGTGGTTACTGCAACGGTGATTTCATCTCCTAGCCAAGGCTGAATATCCCGTCGGTAATCCAATCCGGTGTTTGCGAGTAATGCGGTTTTAATTTGGTCAATTTCTTGACGCGATTGTCGCCTTTGTTTCGGACGGGCTACAACCTGTCGCAATTTCTCCAAGCGGTCGGGATTAACTAAAATAGATATCATCACAGGTGCTTGCTTTGGCACAAAGATTGCGGCTTCTGGTGTTGCTTGCGTTCCACCTTGTAACAACGTGAGTGGACTACCGCGTACTAACCAATAACAGCCACCGATACCCGTCAATAGCAGTACAACAGCACTAACAGTTAAGAAATAAAAGAAACGTCGCCTCATCATGTTTTACCCCAGACCGCACAAAGCGATAGTTAATCAGCTTGCTAAATAGCAAGTTATATCGAGGCTCAGAATCATTGCTTTCATTGGTTTCGCCCTAACCTCTGACCTCTGATCTCCGACCCTTGCTGTAAAATGCTAAAACTTAGTTTAATACGCTTAAAACCGGAAATTTTCCCACCTGAGGACTAGAAGATAATAAAAATACGGTTGTAACGCTCTATAAAGATAGCCTATGACCTCTCAATTTCGTCAACCAATCGCCCAAATTGGCGTTACCGAACTCGAACAGCGCTTGCGCAATCCATCTGCATCCGCGTTACAGCTAATTGATGTTCGCGAACCAGAAGAAGTGGCGATCGCCTCAATTCCAGGTTTTGAGGTATTACCGTTAAGTCAATTTGCCACTTGGGCAGAGACTATACTCGCGCGGTTTGACCCTGATGTCGAAACACTTGTGATGTGTCATCATGGCATTCGTTCGGCTCAAATGTGCCAATGGTTGCAGCAGCAGGGATTTACAAACGTGAAAAATATTGCTGGAGGTATTGACGCGTATTCTTTAACAATCAATCCGGCAATTCCTCGGTATTGACAATCCTTGCTATTGCGATAAAGAGCAGGTTTGAGTAAGTTAGAATACAATTTTTAATTCGAGTTGAGTCATAGTAAGTATTAATTCTGACGAGTGATTGTCACATCAGGGCGGATTTGCTGCATGCGGTCGAGGATGCTATCTCAATCGTCCTTAGCCTCAAAGCAACGAAATATACCTTGTTACTTATTTCCACTTGTAGGGAGATTTGTTATCTTATATTAATTAAATTAATAAATTGCTATTTAAAAGCTAACTTTTTTTAAAAAACTCATTCAACATCTCCGTGTTTCAATCAGCTATGCAAGTGCAGCTTAATGCTCGGCAACAGCATATTCTCTGGGCAACGGTGCGCCACTACATTGCTACCGCCGAACCGGTTGGGTCTAAAGCATTGGTAGAAGAATATAATCTTGGGGTAAGCTCGGCAACAATACGTAACACAATGGGCGTGTTGGAAAAAGTCGGACTACTGTACCAACCGCATACCTCTGCTGGACGCATCCCGTCGGATTCGGGTTACCGGATTTATGTCGATCAACTTATTTCTCCATCAGAAATTTTAGCAAAGCAAGTCGAGCAGGTCTTTCACGAACGGCTGAAGTGGGAAGATTGGAGTATTGAAGCCCTGTTACAAGGCGCAGCGCAAATCCTGGCGACAGTTAGCGGCTGCATTACTTTAATTACAATGCCACAGACGACGACAACGCAACTGCGGCATTTACAGCTTGTGCAAATCGAACCAGGAAAAGCGATGCTCATCGTTGTGACAGATACCTACGAGACACATTCAGCGGTGATGGACCTTCCAGCACCACCACACGCAACGCCTGATGCAGAAGCGGTTGAACGCGAATTACAAATCTTATCAAACTTTTTAAACGCGCATTTGCGCGGGCGATCGCTTTCGGAAATTGCCAATTTAAATTGGCATCAATTAGACCGCGACTTTCAGCGTTATGGCGATGTCTTGAAAAGTTTTTTAGGAGAACTTAGCCGCCGTAAAGTTCCAGCAGGAACGCAAATTATGATTCGGGGTGTTTCTGAGGTATTGCGTCAACCTGAATTTGCTGAACTGCAGCAGGTACAAACCATCATTCATTTGCTCGAAGAAGAACAAGACCAACTGTGGCCTTTGATTTTTGAAGAACGCGAAGGAGAATATACTAAGCATCGCGTTAGTGTCCGCATTGGCTCAGAAAACCCGCTACAACCGATTCGGATGTGTACGCTAATTTCAGCGACGTATCGACGTGGAGAAGTTCCTGTCGGGAGTGTCGGTGTTTTAGGACCAACACGTATGGATTACGAAACCGCGATCGCTGTTGTCGAAGCAGCGGCTGATTATCTCTCTGAAGCTTTAAGTTAGTTCATCATGATTAGAAAAATTGGCTTTGGCGCACTTTGGGTAGGACTCGCAATTTACGCCTTTTTCTTTGCACCACCAAATCAACCGGATACGTTTGAACTGATTAAAAATCTTTCTATTGGCAAAATCGATGGCATTAACCCGCTAATTGTTGCACTATTTTACATTATGGGTGTTTGGCCGATAATTTATAGTTGTTTGCTATTTTTTGATGGTCGGACGCAAAAAATTCCAGCTACCCCTTTTGCGGTGCTTTCGTTTGGAGTTGGTGCATTTGCACTGCTACCTTATTTAGCTTTACGCGAACCAAGTACAACGTTTCCCGGCGAAAAAAATACCTTCCTTAAGGTGTTGGATTCGCGGTGGACGGGAATAGTACTAACGATCGCAGCAGCTATGATTGTTACTTATGGTTTGAGCAATGGCGATTGGGGAGACTTTATCAATCAATGGCGAACAAGTCGCTTTATTCACGTGATGAGTTTGGATTTTTGTTTATTGTGCTTGTTATTTCCAGCGTTGTTAGGAGATGATATGGCACGTCGCGGCTTGCAAAATTCTCGACTTTATTGGGTTGCAGCACTCATACCGCTGTTCGGTCCACTAATTTATCTGTGCGCGCGCCCGCCGTTATCAGCAGATATTCCTATACAAGTAACGAGTGTTTAGCATAAGAGCTATAGCAGTTCCCATCCAGTTCCCTTGTAACCATAATCAAAAATTTCTGGATGCACAATCTCTGCTAGGATTTCTAGCGAATCAACGAGGCGCGGTCCAGGACGATTGAAGTAAGAATTACCATCCGTAATGTAGACTCTTTGATGCTGTACAGCCTTCAGTTTCTCCCATGCTGGATGCGTCTTTAGCGCGATCGCTTCAGTACGGGTACGCTGTAAACCAAATCCACATAGCATAAAGATGATTATATCAGGATTAGTCGCAACGAGCGTATCCCAAGTAATAATGGGCGAAGGCTGACCGCTGACGCTAAATAGCGGTTGTCCTCCAGCTTTGGCTACAAGTTCGGGAATCCAGTTAGCTGCTGTCATGAGCGGATCTGTCCACTCGATACAAGCAACGGTGGGGAGTTCCTCGACCGATAGGTGCGCAGTCTTCTGCTGACAAATTTTCACCCGCGCTTCGAGATCTTCGATTAATTCTAGCGATCGCACTCCTAATGCATTCGCAACGCGTTCGATATCGCGCCAAACATCCGACAAACTATTGGGTTGCAATGAAATAACCTGCGGTTGACTCTGCGTCAGTTTCGCGACTGCGGCTTCTACGTCTTGGAGACTCACGGCGCAGACATCACATTGGTCTTGAGTGATAATGTGTGTTGGCTTGAGTGCTTCTAAAACATCGAGTTTAACTTCGTAAATGCTCAACGCTGAACGCAATATATTGTTAACGTTTTGATGAATTTCTTGACTTGGCGCTTCTGAGTTTAATCGCGCTGCGGTGCATACAGGACGATCTTTTATTTCCAGAGGATAATCGCATTCGTGCGATCGCCCAACAATGGCATCTCCTAATCCTAGCGCTGCTACGATTTCCGTCGCACTTGGTATAAGCGAGACTATTCGTATTCGATCGCCCATAGTTTCTTATCCCGCTACTTTTTACTACAAATGGTTTCTTTTTATTGACTATATTATTCTGTTGTTATATGCAAACTATAGTTTTACTGTAGTGAAGATTCAGTGATTCTCAAGATTGATATATTTAATATTTTAATTTATTGCTATTTTTGCATAAATCCCTCTTGGGGATTAATTTTGAGATGCAAAAAGTTTTACTACAGAAGTCTCTCTAGCATAGAGAAAATGGCAATCTAACAAACGATAATCAAGTTCATTTATTGATTTATAAGCTACTAAAATTTCACATTATACTAGTATTGATTGTGTATTATGTTTTTGACAAAACTACGGTTATATATAGTGATCCATAGCACATTTATTCACTTATACAAGTGATATCTTCAAACTGATTGTTAGCAGTGTTGGCAATGCCTGAAAGAAAATCTAGCCATTTGTAAGAAGCATTGCATTTTCTAGTTTTGGTTTCTGATTGGCGATGTAAGCTTGGAAGTAGATGACTCCAGAACCGCTAAAAACTTTATTGATCGTATTAGATGCGACCAATCAGCATCAAATTTCCACCTGTATACAGCAACTCAATCACAACGAGGTTGAACTGACATTTGTTGTCCTTAAAGAGAGTAATTTTCATCTTGCAGCTGTGCCGCAAGCAGATGTTATCGTACTCGTTGTGTCATCACTCGATCGTTCTGCATTCGAATTAGTTAACCAAGTACGTCATGCTTGCGTGCCACTGGTGGTTATTGGCAATACACAAGATCGAACACTGATTTGCGAAGTCTTACGTAGGGGAGTACAAGAATACCTTTACCAAGAGCAGCTGACGGCTACAAAACTGTTACAAACGCTACAATCTGCTTGTGCTCGCTGGCAAGTAACGGCTAACAATACACGCTCGCAAAGCTTAAGAACGCATGTCGCTGCGCAGACTGTTGGTACTTTTCATCAAATTATCGCCAATATCAATGATGCGATCGCCATTGTCGATTTACAAGGCTGTTACATCGAACAAAATCCAATGCATCGCCGGTTACTCGGCTACTCGGATGCCGAACTTTCTGGAAAAACGCCAGCAATTCACTTGGGCGAACAGGTTTTTGCGGCAATTTGTCAAGAACTCGTTCAAAATGATTATTGTTGCCGTGAGGTCATTAGTCGGACAAAAGACGGTAGGCTTTTACATATCGAACTTAAAGCTTTTACAGTACGAGATACCGATAATAACCCAATTTGCTACGTTGGGATTAAAAAAGATATTACAGAACGCAAGTTAGTCTCGTCAATCGTTACGCAACGCGATCGCCTACTAGAAGGTGTAGCTACTGCTACGCATCAGTTGATCGCGATCGAAGATTTCTCCCAAGCGATATCCCAAGCCTTAGCGACATTAGGTACAGCCGTTGATGTTAATCGAGTTTACGTATTTGAAAATCATTACCATCCGCATACGGGTGAACCGTTGATGAGTCAACGATTTGAATGGACAGATAACACTGTTACAGCTGAAATTAATAATCCTGAATTACAAAATCTTTCTTATTTGGAATTTTTGCCTCGTTGGTATTATACTTTAGCGTCAGGCAAGATCGTTTGTGGGCTGGTAAAAGATTTTCCAGAGAAAGAAAGAAAAATTCTAGAACCACAAGGTATTGTGTCTATTCTGGTTGTCCCCATTTTCGTCAAAGAGTCTTTTTGGGGTTTCATTGGATTTGATGAATGTCGGTATCAGAGGCAATGGAGTGAAGCGGAAGAATCTATTTTAATAGCAGCAGCAGGAAGTATTGGCGGCGCGATTGTCCGCATGCGTACCGAAGAAGCATTACGCAAAAGTGAAGCCAGAAATCGCGCGCTTTTAGACGCAATACCGGATGTGATGTTTCGGATTAGCAAAGAAGGTAATTTACTCGATTTCAACGGCTTAAAAAATTTTGATTTGTGCATATCAGATAATTTTTTGGGGAAGAACTTGAGCGACGTTCTACCGCAAACTGTCAGCAAAAAAATCATGTCAAGTATTCAGCAAGCATTGGCAAGTGGAGAAATGCAACTCATTGAGTATCAACTTCCAATCGATGGCAAAATTCACGATTACGAAGCGCGCATGGTAGTTTGTGGCGAAGATGAGGTTGTCAGTATTGTACGCGATATTAGCGAACGGCAAGCCGCACTCCGCGAACGCAAACGTACAGAAATTGAACTCCGTAAAAGTAAAGAAGCGCTGGAATTCGTCAGCAAAGCTAAAAGTGAATTTTTAGCAACGATGAGTCATGAATTGCGGACACCTTTGAATGCGATTCTTGGTTTGTCGCAAATTCTGCACCAAGAAATTTTTGGTGCATTGAATGCTAAGCAAAAAGAATACGTAAACTGCATCTATAGCAGTGGCGAACACTTACTGACACTGATTAACGATATTCTCGATCTTTCTAAAGTTGAGGCAGGAAAAGAGGAGCTAACACTTGCGTTGGTGCAAGTGCACGAGTTATGCGAGTCGTGCATATCAATTGTACGCGATCGCGCCTTGAAAAAGGAGTTACAACTGACTTGGGAGATCGATCCGCAAGCAACTTGCTGCATTGCTGACGAACGGCGAGTTAAGCAAATGTTACTTAATTTACTAACGAATGCGATCAAGTTTACGCCAACAGGAAAAGTCACGCTGCGAGTTCAAAAAGTTCCCCAAGGCATTACATTTACAGTTTCTGATACCGGAATTGGCATCGCCCCAGAACACATCCAACTTTTGTTTCAACCGTTTAAACAGCTAGATAGTCGCTTTAATCGTCAATACGAAGGAACTGGTTTAGGTTTGGCATTAACGCGCAAGTTAGCACGTCTGCACGGCGGTAACGTTACCGTTAAATCAACGGTGGGTAAAGGCAGTGACTTTACTCTCTTATTACCCGATCGCCCGCAATACGCACTTTCCGCAGAAGATTGTGAAGTAGGACAAAATCAACGTGCTGGAAGTCTTTACAACTATTCACCGCGAATTTTGATAGGTGATAATCATTATAGTTTGATTCTTGGCTATCTTCAGGCGATCGGCTATGAAGTGCAGCACTTGCAAAAAACACGCGACTTTTTGAGCCAGGTACGCGACTTTCAACCGCGACTGATTTTACTCGACTCGCAACTATCCGATGATGCGATCGTGACACTAGTACAGCAGCTTCAACAAGATCCGCAATTGCAAACGATTCCTGTCGTCATTATGACTGAAACCATTGAAGTGGGCGATCGCTTCCTGGCGGCTGGTGCTAAAGAGTGTTTGATTAAGCCGATTGGCATTGCGCAACTAGAATCATTATTGATGCGCTATTTCAATTAGACTGGTAACTGGTAATTGGTAATTGTCAGAGACTTTGAGAATTCTGCCAGCTTGTAAAATAGTTCCATGCTGCAAAGAATTGACCTTGTAGTAAAGCGGCTACAGCACTGAGCGCTTGAATCTCAGGTATGTTAGGATTGAGGGTGCGGGCATTTTTGAGTGCGGCTTCAGCAGGTGCGGCGTTCCAGTTATAAAGATGGACAAACGCCAAATAAGCATAAGCGTAAGGGTTTTGCGCATCTAGCTGCACTACTCTTTCTAAGGCGGCGATCGCTTCATTTACCTGTCGCTGTAATACCCTAGATAATGCAAGAGTATAGGCAAATTCTAGATTTTGCGGTTCTTGTTGGAGGCGATACGTTAAAGCTTGTTGCGTTTGGATCAAATAATCTTGCGTTGGATCGTATTGATTAATACGGGCAATTTCCTCAAAGACTAATTCAAGGGCGGGCAATCCTTGGGGTAAACTTGCTGCTAAAGTGCGAAACTGCGTTAATAAATCGAGTTCGGGTGCTTGAGAAACTTCGGCGTTAGGTTCAACAGTTACACTTACACGGGGAGATGCAATAGGATAAGTTTCACCCGTGTTACGGTTGAGGTACGTTGCTTTTAAAGTATAAGTTCCTGTAGCACCTGTTGGCGGTAGCATTGCCATACGTTCGATGACTTGAAATGTACCTGGCGCTGGCGTTGAATGCAGATTTCCCATTCCGATCGCGTGATCGTGTATCCAACGGTTTGAACTTGCGTCTTCTTGATACCAGTCGAGTAATACTAAACCAGATTGCAACTCATCCCACGCACCATTCCACTGATAGGTAACAGGAATCGGAACTCCTGGCTGTACTTGCTGCGGTACTGTGACTTGCGATAGCGTGACTTTTGATTCTCCTGGTACGGCAATGATTTCAATTTCCGGCGTTCGGTCGTGATATAACTTCAGCGTGCTACTATCAGGCAACGTCCAACTTTGGATCGTGTCAAAATCAGGCGATCGCTCAACAATTTCTACAATTGCGGCTTGTGCTGCGGGAACAGAACCTTGATCGCCAGTTTTCGTTATAAACCAATCAAGCGATCGCGCGTCTTGGACAACTTGCTGCGATCGCACTCCTACCTGTCGCCCATAAACTTGAAAGTCGCGTAGCGCGCCGTAGTAATTTAGGTTATGTTGATTAATTTCTGGAGTTGATGGTGATACACCTAACGTTGAGCGCAGATGCGGGGCTTGTTGCACGATTGCCTCAATCACTTCTTGGTGTGGAAAACGAGTACCAACAACTGCGTAGTGTGCAGCTTTAGGGCTGAAAATTTGGGCAATACTTCTCCCTACACTTCCTGTAGGAAAAATGTTGAGCCACATCAACACAACAGCTAAACTCACGCTACCCCAACGGATGTAATTTCCCCAACGTCCGCGCCAGAATGTGAAACCACAAGCAAGAAAGAGAGCGATGATTGGAAGATAAGGCAAAACGTAGCGCTCATCTTTGTTAATGTTGAGCGAACACAAAAAATAAGCCCCCAGCCAAAATATCGCTAACCAAGCAAGCGAAGCGCGATGTTTTTGCAGGCGCTGCCAATATAGAATTAACCCGACAATCGGTACTAAAAGTAATAGCCAGGAAACTTGATAGGGAAGAATTTCCCAATAATACGTCCAAGCTGCCAGTGTATTTAACGGTGGATCGCCTTCAGCGATCGCCGAATCGATCGTGGCGCGTTTACCACTGGTTAGTACTATAAGCCAATTCGTGCGATACCAAGGCGCAGCGATTATGACTGATAGCAACAAACTTCCACCTAGCTGTAATACGCGTTGCCATTGGCGTTTGTACAGCATCGCGATCGCAACCCAAAGTATGGGGGTGAATAAGAAAAATAACGCGGTTTGTTTCGCTAAAATTGCCAACCCAAAGCAAATCCCCGAAGCCGCTGCTGATAGCCATTGTCTGACTCGTATCGTACTTCTCACCCACAGCGTTAAGCAGAAGAAACTCAAAATCACCATAGCCGTGAGTGGATAATCGAGTAAGAAGTCTAATCGAGCGCGATAAAGACTAGGAAATAATTGACACAGCGCTGCTGCCCATAAACCTACCTCGACATTGAATAGTAAAATACCCAATCCATACACAGAAGCAAGCAGAATTGCGCTAAATAGAAGATTAATGAGGGTTGCTTGCTCGATACCTCGACCAAAAATCTGCTGTGTAATCGCGGCAACCGTGTAAACCAACGGCGGTATTTTAGAAGAAAGTAGCCAAAAGCCTGACCACCACTCGCCACTCCATATTTGCATGTGTTGTAACGCTTGCCAGTAGTTTAAGGAACCTGTCAGGTAATCAGCTTGATCCCACGCAGGAACCGAATTATCTAAAGCAAACCATACGCGATCGCCGATCGCCCCTGCTAGCCAAATGAGTCCTAGTATTAGCAGTCCTCGCGGGAACTTGTGTTTGAGCCTAATCACACTCGTTGCTTGTGAATTTTCTCCTCATTTTGACATGCGGAATCCCCGCTTCATCAAATGTTTCTCCTTCTTGGATAAAACCGAGTTGTTGATACAGCGCTTTCACGTATTCTTGCGCGTGAATCACTGCTTCTTGCATCTTCTGTGCAGTTGCTCTTTCCAGGGCTTTTTGCATTAATTGCTTGCCGATACCTTGCCCTCGTGCCGTTGATAATACTGCCAGTCTTTCGATTTTTGCAGTTTTTGTATCTAAGTACCTAATTCGCGCCGTTCCTACAGGTTGCGCGTTCCAATACGCGATCAAGTGCTCGGCAGTGTCGTCCTTACCGTCAAATTCTAATGCCGCATCGACTTTTTGTTCTTCCTGAAATACCACGCGCCGGATTTCTTGGATGCTCTGCCATTCATGCGGTTCGGCAGTTTTTATCACGATGCTCATTCGTTGTGCTGATAAGGGGACAAAAATGCCGATTTTTTGGCAGTACGCTCGACATCACTGTATCTATTGGGTATAATATTTTTCATAATGGAAATATGATCAAATTTTAAATTTTTGCACAGATTTCCATTATGAAGGAAATCATATCACAGCTACCAATGAATTGCAATAGCTGTACCAAAATGAGGCGAATTTTTATCCATCCGTAACATCCCTAATCCGCCCCTGCGATAGGTGCAAAACCTTGACGTTGAATATTCTCAGTAATATGGCGGGGTTCGAGGAATTGTAGGAGATAATCAGGACCTCCGGCTTTGGAACCGACACCAGAGAGTTTGAAGCCACCAAAAGGTTGCCTAGCTACGATTGCCCCTGTAATTGTGCGGTTGATATACAAATTACCAACTTCAAATTCTTGTTGTGCGATTTCAATATGCGAAGGAGTCCGCGAGTAAATGCCTCCCGTTAAAGCGTAGTTTGTGCCGTTTGCAACCGCGATCGCCTCAGCAAAATCTTTGACGCGAATCACAGCGACAACCGGACCAAAAATTTCTTCTTGGGCAATTGTGGCAGTGGGTGAAACTTCGCTAAAGACAACAGGACCAATAAAGTAGCCGGTATCTGGTGCAGCAAGTTCGACGGCGACTTCAGCTTCTGCGCGTCCTTTTTCAATATATTCTTTGATCCGTGCTTGGGCTGTCGCGTCGATCACAGGACCTACTTGCGTACTGGGTAACTCAGCCGCACCAATATTAAGCGATCGCGTTGCTTCTACCAATCTGCGTAGAAAAGTATCGTATATTGATTCGAGAACAATAACGCGCGAACACGCCGAACATTTTTGTCCGCTGTACCCAAATGCAGATTGCACGACACCCGCAACCGCTTGGTCTAAATCAGCGCTTTCATCGACAATAATCGCGTTTTTTCCGCCCATTTCAGCAATTACGCGTTTTAAGTGCTTTTGTCCAGGTTTTAAAGTTGCTGCATCTGCATAAATACGACAACCGACTTCTTGCGAACCTGTAAAGGCGATGATGTGCGTATCAGGGTGATTGACAAAGTAAGCACCAACTTGCGAACCTCGACCTGGAACGTATTGAAATACGCCTTTAGGAATTCCAGCGGCGACGAGAATTTCGGCAATCTTAGCAGCAATAACAGAAGATGTTTCAGCAGGTTTGAGTAAAGTACAATTTCCTGCAACTAAAGCTGCTACTGTCATTCCGGTGGCGATCGCCAGAGGAAAGTTCCAAGGCGAAATGACAACAGCAATTCCTCGTGGTTGGTAGTGATAGCGGTTATTTTCCCCTGGAATATCGTAGTTAACACCTTGCGCTAGGCGTTCCATTTCCGCCGCATAGTAACGGCAAAAATCGATGGCTTCGGAAACTTCTGCATCCGCTTCGCGTACAGGTTTACCGACTTCTAAAACAATCCAGCAGGATAATTCGGCACGGCGTTGTTCCATCAAATCCGCCGCTTTGCGCAGGATATTAGCGCGATCGCTAACTGGCGTACGTTTCCATGCTGGAAATGCCGTTTTAGCAGCTTGCATTGCTTGTTCGGCTTGTTCTGTTGATAGTAAACCGACTCTACCGATAATTTCACTAGGGTTAGCAGGATTGAGCGAATCGATGCTTTCTTGAGTGTTGACGTACTCGCCATTAATTAATGGTAAGTAAGTTTTACCAAGTTGCTGGCGGACTGCGGCAAAAGCTTGTTGCGATCGCTTTCTGGCTTCCATTTTGGAAAAATCCACATCGGCGGCGTTGGGAAACTGGGCGTTATGGACTAAGTATTCGGGACAAGAAGGATTAACTTTTGGTGGAGCAATCAGTTCTTCTACAGGGCGTTCTTCCATATTTTGCCGTAAAAAGGAACTATTCGCGGTATTTTCGAGCAAACGGCGAATCAGATACGCCATTCCAGGAAGTAGTTCACCGTAAGGACAGTAGACTCTGACGCGATAGCCGCGATCGACAAGGGCTTTGGCAAGTTTATCTCCCATACCGTAGAGAACTTGCATTTCAAAGCGACGGCGGGGGATATTTAAAGTTTCTGCGATGGCAATGGCATGGGCTTGCGATCGCACGTTATGACTGCCGATGGCTGAATAGATATATTCGTGATTTTCGAGTAATATTTGCGTTAAATTTTCAAAATTGACATCGGTTGCGCCTTTATCGTTAAATACAGGCTGTTCCCAATCTTTTTGCGCCGCTTTAATCGTTTCTTGATCCCAGTACGCCCCTTTGACTAAGCGTACCGTGAGTGGATAGCCGCGTTGTTTTACCCAAGTAATTAAATCGCGGACATCTTGTTCGCTGTCACGCAAATAAGCTTGAATGGTAATACCGACATCAGTCCGACTGCGAAACTCGTCTTCGAGTAATATATTTTTGAGGATCGCGAGCGTAATATCTTTATAAGCGTATTGTTCCATATCAAAGTGAACCGCGACGCCCAATTCTGCTGCGCGCCGTAAAAGAATCCGAATGCGCGAACTGACTTTTTCTTCGCTACCTTGCGCATCAAGTGGATCGAACTGCGAGTAAAACGCGGTTAGTTTGACAGAAACTTGAACTTTTGATATCGGTTGATTATCCGCTTGGTCGATTTGCGCTACAGTAGACCAATTTTTAGCAGCTTCTGCTAACTGTTCCATTAATTCTAGGTAGCGGTCGAGATAGTACTGCGCCTCGACTTCGGTAATCACAGCTTCACCAAGAATATCGATCGTAAACGCCATTTTTTCTTTACGCAGGCGCTCAATCGTTTTGAGGACTTGTTTAATATTTTCTCCAGCAATATACTTATGTGCTAGCGCCTCTACCGCAGTTGATACTGTTGTCGCGGCAACTTGTCCTGGCATAGAATCAGGCGAAGCAAAGTTGAGCATTCCCTTGAGTGCGGCTGGTAGTTCGACCGAGGGATCTCCCAGGTACTCTTGTAAGTGCGCGGCGATTTCTGATTTGGTATGTAAGGCGGGTAAGCAGTCGATGAAGCGAAATAACTGCACGCGTAACCCAGGATTACTCATCGCCCACGCTAAAAGCTTATCATCCCAGCGCATTTGGTCGCGTAACCCAGCAAAGAACGAGCGATCGCGTGTCGCGGCTAGAAGTTGTCGGGCGATTTCCTGCGTTTTAGCTTCGTAATTGCTTTTTTCTACTTGTAGTACCACTGGTAGTAAACTCCTAGTTTCGACTGTCGCGTCGAAAATCCTCGATAATTTTATTTTCGCTTTTTCAGGCAATCTTGTGCCGTTAATTATCGTTAACTTGCCAAGTAGCCCAAAAATTGCGATCGCAGAATACAGGTAAACTTATCGCTTAAGCTGCTTTTGGAGTGTACTAAATTTTACAGATAGCTTTTAGTATTTGTAGTAGTTGAAGCGATGATTCGCTATCTATCAAGTTAAGTTGTGGTAATAATTGATATGTTACCGGATTACCTTGTTGTAGATAGACGAATCGATAATCAACGCCGTTAGTCGTTAAGCCCCAAACAAATTGTTGCTGTTCTAGACTTTTGTAAGCATAAGCTAATAACTGAGGTAATCCTTCCAAGGCATTAATACTTGCATTTTTAGCTTCTATTACTAATATCCAGAAGTAAGTATTATCTAATTTATGATTTTTATTTTTACTAACAGCTAAAAGATCCATCCTTCCTTTGATGACTGTATCTTCATCTTCAATGAAAATATCGCTAATATTCTCCTCTAAAGTAATCTTGATGTTTGATTGATAAAAACCAGACAACCATAATAAAGGAGAGATAAACAAAAATTTCACTTGTCCTTCAGAAATTTTTCCTTCTGCGTAGTAATCATGAAATAAATGACGAATTTTTAAAAGCTGTTCTTCTGTAGCAGGTTCTAATGATAGTAAAGATGAAATAGAACTATTAAAACGTTCTTGAACGCCAAGAAGACGATGCACATCTTTCAGAGATAAATTTCTTGCATCAAGAATTGTTGCCATTCATTTACCCTGTTCAACATTGAAGCAAAGTTTAGGAGACTATAAAAGCGCACAGCTATTACTTTCACTCAATTCTATCCCTGACTTCTGTCCTATCAAAACAGCAGACAACTGTGGAGTAAATCATTTTCTTTTTTGTGAATCCGTGCTAATCTGCTACGGCATTGCTACTCTGATACACTTGTACTTCAACGCTTAGCTAGTAGCCAGCGCCTATGGTTCATATCAAGCGCCTGGAATTATCGAACTTTAAATCTTTTGGTGGCACAACGCAAATCCCGCTGCTACCAGGATTTACTGTTGTTTCTGGACCAAACGGTTCGGGAAAATCAAATATTTTAGATGCGTTGCTATTCGGCTTAGGGCTTGCGAGTTCTAAAGGAATGCGCGCGGAACGTCTTCCTGATTTAGTAAACCACACGCAGGCGACGCGCGGACGTACTGTCGAAGCGAGTGTGACGGTGACGTTTGATTTGGAGGGTTTGGAACAGAGAGGTCAGGAAGGTGACATAAGATTAAATGAGGAGGATCTCGGTGAAGTAACGCCAGAAGAACTAAGTGTGACGCGGAAGTTGCGCGTGACTCCACAGGGAACTTACACATCGACTTATTACATCAACGGCGAAGCTTGTACGCTCGCAGAATTGCACGAACAACTCAATCGCTTGCGCATTTATCCGGAAGGTTACAATGTTGTCCTTCAAGGTGATGTCACTGGAATTATTTCGATGAACGCGCGCGAACGCAGGGAAATTATTGACGAACTTGCGGGTGTCGCCGCCTTTGACCGCAAAATCGCGCAAGCCAAGGAAACGCTTGACCAAGTAAAAGACCGCGAAGAACGCTGTCAAATCGTTGAACAAGAACTTGTAGCGCAACGCGATCGCTTGTCGCAAGACCGCATCAAAGCCGAGAAATACCAACAACTGCGTACCGAATTACAACAAAAATCACAGTGGGAAGCTGTCCTCATTTGGCGATCGCTGCAAAATCAACAAGAACATCTCGCAACGCAAATCCAAGCAGGCGATCGCACTTTGGCAGAACTCGCACAACAACACACCACCCTAGAGCGCGAAATTGAGCAAGCGACAACTCATCTCGAGCAGTTAAACTATCGCGTCAAAGCTTTAGGAGAAGAAGAACTTTTAAAACTGCAATCGCATTTAGCCACGCAAGAAGCTGAGTATCGCCAGTTACAGCGTCAACATCAAGAAAACGCCCAAGCAGACTTTAAAGCTGAATGCAGCATACAACAAAAACGAGCAGAAATTCAAGAGTATGAGAACAAACTTGCCGAACTTAACCAAGAACAAAGTGCGAAAGCCGAAGCAATCGCCACTTTACAATTTGAACGCGATGCGGCACAACGCGAACTAGAACAAAGCCGAGAAGCGGCAAGCGCGATCGCTGATGCTGCGGATCTCTGGGTACAACAACAAACCGCACTCAATCGCGAGATCGAAATTCTACTGCAAGCAACTGAACCGCAATCGAGACAGCAAGCGCAACTGCGCGAACGAACCAATCAACTGCAACGGCAATTACACGAGCAAAAGCAAACTATTGACAAGCTAGAACCAGAACTTGCCCTAAAACAACAGCAACTTGCAGCCAACGAACAACAGGCGATCGCGCTGACAACACAAGCAGAAACTTTAGCACAATCGCTGAGTGCAGCCGAACAAGAATTACAAATTCAACAAGACACCTATAAGCGTCTTCTTGGCGAACAACGCGATAAACAACGACAACTCGACAAATTAGAAGCGCAAGCCCAAGCACTTCAAGAAACGCAAGGGACAAATGCGACGAAAGTGATTTTGCAATCAGGTTTGCAAGGCGTTTGTGGTTTAGTCGCGCAGTTGGGTAAAGTCGAACCCCGCTATCAACTAGCCCTAGAAACGGCTGCGGGGGCGCGTTTAGGACAGTTAGTTGTGGAAGACGATGCTGTCGCCGCCGCTGCGATTGAAATCCTCAAACAAAAACGCGCTGGAAGGGCGACATTTTTACCGTTGAATAAGATTCAACCTTTACGCTTTTCCCCGACGACCGCGCTGCGTTATAGTGAGGGATTTATCGATTATGCGATTCATTTGATCGAGTGCGATCGCCGCTATCAGGATGTCTTTGGTTATGTCTTCGGTAGCACTGTTGTTTTTGAAACATTAGAGTCTGCAAGAAAATACTTAGGTCAATATCGCATTGTCACGCTCGAAGGCGAACTACTCGAAACGAGTGGCGCGATGACGGGTGGTAGTATTATTCAACAGCGTTCTGGTTTACACTTTGGGACGAGTGAAGCGACAGAATCAGATGAAGCCAAACAACTACAAAAACGCTTACAAGAAATTGCACTGGTATTAAAACGGTGTGAATCTGGTATCGAATCGCTGAGTGCAAAAACAAAATATTTGTCGCAAGAACTCACCGAAGTGCGTCAACAGCGCCGCGAACAGCAATTGCGTGCAGAACAATTGCGTAAAGAAATTCAAGCAGTGAGCAAGCAACTTGTACAAGCCAAAGCACAACTGCGGCAAACAGAAGAACAACTGACAAGCGCGCGATCGCAACTGGAAATTTTAGACAGCGAACTGCCGACAAAAGAGGCGCAATTACAACAAAAACGGCAACTTCTTGCTGAGTTAGAACAATCGCAAACAAACAGTCAATGGCAACAAATTCAATTCAAAATCAAAAGCCAAGAACAAGACTTACAAGTGCGTTTACAAGCGTTACTCAAAGCCGAACAACGCCAGAGTGAGTTAGCAAACACCGCAATTCTCATCCAAGGAAAAATCGCCGAATGTCAACAACGCATTCAAGAATATCAACAGCAACGCTCTTCGATTAGCAATCAGCAATCAATCATCAGCGATCAAATCGATACCATCGCAACGCAAATTGCCCAAACAAAAGCAGCTTTACAGCAAATTGAAGAGAAACTAGCTTCAGAAAAGCAACAACGCGATCGCGCCGAAGCACAACTACGCGATCGCCAGAATCAGTATCAACAACTCGAATGGCAACAGCAAAAACTTCAGGAAACGCAACAAACGCGTCGCGAAGAATTAACCGCATTACAAGCACAAATTCACGCGCAAGTCGCGGATTTACCGAATCCTTTGCCAGAAGTCCCTGACAAAGTCGATTTAGAACAACTGCAACGCGAAGTGCGATCGCTTGCCAAACGCATACAAGCGTTAGAACCTGTGAATATGCTGGCGTTAGAAGAATACGAACGCACAACAAAGCGCCTAGAGGAATTAAGTCAGAAACTGCTCACTTTAGCAGCGGAACGCACCGAACTACTGCTGCGAATAGAAAACTTTACGACCTTGCGCCAACGTGCTTTTAAAGAAGCCTTCGACGCGGTTAATCAAAACTTCCAAAGTATTTTCGCAACACTTTCTGACGGTGATGGCTACTTACAACTTGACGATGCTGAAGATCCCTTTAATAGCGGGTTAAATCTTGTCGCACACCCGAAAGGAAAACCTGTTCAACGACTTGCTTCGATGTCTGGAGGAGAAAAATCGCTTACTGCATTAAGCTTTATTTTTGCGCTACAACGCTACCGCCCATCACCTTTTTATGCTTTTGATGAAGTTGATATGTTTCTCGATGGGGCAAATGTGGAACGATTAGCTAAAATGATAAAACAACAGGCGAAGCTTGCACAGTTTATAGTTGTGAGTCTGCGTAGACCAATGATAGAATCTGCCGAACGAACCATCGGAGTTACTCAAGCACGAGGAGCTTATACTCAAGTATTAGGAATAAAATTGCAACAGTCAAACACCTCGCCATGAGGATTTGTTAATAATAGTATTGATTAATAAACCGGATTCGAGATCAGGACTCGGCAAAAGAAAATGACCTCTGAACAGATTATTAGGCGTTCCGACATCTTGAACACCCAAGTGATCGCTAAAGACAATGGTAAGCGGCTAGGTGTGATCAATCAGCTATGGGTGGATATTGACCGACGAGAGGTTGTAGCCATGGGCTTGCGAGACAACCTGATTGCGTTTGCCGGTGTTCCGCGCTATATGTACCTCAACAGCGTTAATCAAATTGGCGACGTTATTTTAGTGGATAACGAGGATGTCATCGAAGATATTGATGTTGACGTCTATAGCACTTTGATTAATTGTGAAGTCATCACGGAAACCGGCGAACTGTTGGGAAGAGTACGCAACTTCAAATTCAACGCGGAAACAGGTATCCTCACTTCACTGATTATTGCTTCGTTAGGTATACCTCAAATTCCCGATCAAGTAATCAGTACCTACGAAATTTCGATTGACGAAGTTGTCAGTAGTGGTCCAAATCGGATTATTGTATTTGAAGGTGCTGAAGAACGCGTCGTGCAGCTAACTGTGGGTTTACTTGAGCGTCTTGGTATTGGTAAAGCCCCATGGGAACGCGAAGAGGAAGAAGCTTACTTTACGCCTACTGCTAAACCAGAAAATCAACTGGGAACCGGCGTACCGTTGCAAGCGCCAGTGAAACCGATGCGGGCGACGCAACCTGTTGAAGAAACGTGGGATGAAGACGATTACGAATACGAAACGCTGCAACCTGCACCCAGACAACAGCAGCGCTACCAACAGCAGTATGAATCAATTCAGTACGAGGAAGAAGAATACGAGGATAACTGGAGCGAAGCAACTCCTAGCGATCGCTATTCAGAACCGAGAAGATACGAGGAACCACCCCGCTACGTTGAACCTGAACCTTATCGAGAACCTGATTACGTTGAGTACGAAGACGATATTACCCGCGATGCGTGGGCAGATGACGAGCCAAAGCCTGTGAATATTCCCAAAAAAATCAAGCAACCAGAGTACGAAGAAGAAGATCGTTACTAAAAGCTTGATTTCAGGGGTGACGGAGAAAAGTCAGTGGCAACAATTCGCAATTCTGATTATGCGTTACCCCAGCAAACACAGTAGCGATGGCGTCCCCGCGATTTCGCTTGATACAGCGTATCAGCAAAAGCGATCGCTGGCGGTTGGACGTGCGGCATATCTAAATGAACCTCAGTTGCGATTACCTCAGCTACCTTTGTTGCGCTGTTGAGCGAGGTGTAGGGTACAGGCATAGCGATACATAATTGAGTGCTGCGAATAAAAGCCCTGCCTGCGGAATTTGCCCTGCAAGCGACATTTGACACTGCGCCAAAACTTCGCGTACAGCTTCGAGAGAATCAGGATCGTTACTATGTACCGGTTACTACTTTTAGCATTTTCAAGGAGTTGATTAACCTAACCATGATTCCAGAGTTA
The DNA here is from genome assembly GCF_002939305.1 of Chroococcidiopsis sp. TS-821. Taxonomy (NCBI): domain Bacteria; kingdom Bacillati; phylum Cyanobacteriota; class Cyanophyceae; order Chroococcidiopsidales; family Chroococcidiopsidaceae; genus Chroococcidiopsis; species Chroococcidiopsis sp. TS-821. The sequence goes on from NZ_MVDI01000005.1 coordinate 92,337, forward strand.
CCTAGTAGAATTACCCTGCGTTAAGCTGAATATTTCTACCAGATCGTTATTCCCACAAATGATTGCTTGCTTTTTGCGATCGCCTCAAAATTTAGATATACACCAGCAGCACGATAAATAACACAATGCTTTAAGTAATTCACTTGAAGTTGAAAATTTTATGATGACAACAATTAGTAAATTTTGAGTAGTTAATTCATTTTGATAAATAGTTGTATCTATAACTAAATCGCTATATTCATTGATTTCATGAACTGAAATTTGATAATTTTGCAAAGAGCATCGATATACAAAATTACAAAAGACAGACGAGCAGTTCATCAAAAGTATAGGAGATTACATATTAACTTTATATAAGCACATTGGTATTTATTTTTTTTGATTGAATCTATCATAAGTTGTGCTTTCAATATCTATCTTTAGAAAGGTTAATTTATATTTTTAAACTTATTAAATCGGGTTCTAGAGGCACTAATTAAGCCTGTTTTATCACTCAAGAAATTGAGTTAATTGTTTAGAGGATCTGAGGGTATAATGACATACGCTACTGATGACACAACAAAAAAAACTGTAGAGGCATTTCAACAGTTTGATGCCGATACCCAATTAGGCTTGTTGTGGTTTGGTTATAAAGACATTAAAGAGCAACTTCAGCCAGCGAATGAAACTTCTGCTCAAGATACTGCCGAAGCCTTATTTAATCAAATTCAGTCTTTGCCGCAAGAAGAGCAGCTACAGGCGCAGCGCGATATTGTAAATCGAGCCGACAACGATATTAGCCGCGCGTATAGTTCCCTCAGTTCGAGTGGTAAGCTTGATTTATGGTTGCGCTTGGCACAAGGTATGGATAAAGGTACAGTGATTCAAGTACCATCAGACTACGAATTGCCTGCTGAAACGAACGATTTTGCAAACATGGTGAAACAACTTGATTTTGAGCAGCGCATTGACTTTATGCGAAGTGCGGTAGTAGAAATGGGAGCTAAGTAAATTCAATTTGGGGCTAGTCATAAACTAGCTCCTTGACAGGCTATAAGCATCCTGCCAGTAGGATACAAAGGGAAATTTCATTTTTCTACCAGCAAATCTACCTATACTCGCATCAACCTAAAAGCTGAGTCACCTCCTTATATCAAAAGATAGGTGTTTTCCCAGTAATACTTAGATTACATTTATACTCTTGTAGCCTTGTCAAAGTATGTACGATGGCAAAAAGGAATATATTTGCCTGGTTGGTAGGCGGTCTTACTGGGGTAGCATTATTTGCATTTCTCTTTCTTTATCTGCGTGGGGCATTTCGTCCTGAACCAGAATACAAGATTACTGCAAGTCCTACGATTGAAGATCCGCGCTTTCCGCTATCAATAGTGAGTTTGACCAACGCGTTACCTACGTATGGTCGCATGACAGGTTTTTGGGACAACGTAGACGACATTTATGCTGCACGTAACGCGGCGATTCGTAGTGCGCAACGTTCAATTCGATTTGAAACCTATTTTATGACTCCTGGTCGTCGTGCAGACGAATTTGCTGCAGCACTCATCGAACGCGCGCAAGCAGGCGTAGAAGTTCAAATGCTAATCGATGACTTTGGCACTAATTCGCTACCTGATGAATATTGGCAGCGATTGCGCAATGCAGGCGTAGAAGTCCGTTTTTTCCGGCAATTTGATTGGCGAGCACCACTCAAATATAATTCACGAACACACCGGAAATTACTTATTATTGATAGCCAGCAAGTCTTAATTGGCGGTGCAGGAGTTTCAGATGACTGGGATGGCGATCCTGATATTGGAGATACAGCACCTTGGTTAGAATTTGAGGTGAGCTACGAAGGGCAGGTGGCAAGTTTATTAGAAGGTAACTTCTTTCAAAACTGGGCATATACAGGCGGTGAACTCAACCTCGGACCAGACACAATCCCAGCTAAACCAAATGAAGGTGCCCCTTTATTTGTTACCAATGATACTTCCACGTTAAGCGAATCTACGATAAGACTTTTATTCCAGATAAGTTTTTTAGGTGCGAAAGAGCGTGTTTGGATTGGAAGTCCTTACTTTATTCCGGAAGCAAACACTCGTCAGGCACTCATTCAAGCAAAACAGAATGGAGTCGACGTGCGCGTGCTGACAATGAGTAGTAGAAATGATAAACCCATAGTACGTTATGCAGCGCGTGAGAACTACGAAGAACTACTAGCAGCAGGAATACAAATTTGTGAATATCAACCGAGTATGATGCACGCCAAGTTAGCACTCGTTGATAGCAGTTGGGTAAGTACCGGTAGTGCAAATTTTGACCCACGTAGCTACTTTCACAATGATGAATTAAATATCTCTACGCAAAAACCAGAATTAATTGAGAACGTAGCAACCTTTTTTGAAGATGCCATAGCAAAGAGTCACTGTTTAACTTACGCTGAGTGGCAACAAAGACCTCTGACAGAAAGAGTTATGGGTCAATTGGGTCTTATTGCCAAGCCATTGCTGTAAGCTCATCTCCAATAACTTTAGAAAACCAGAATAAAAGAAGCATTGATAGTCGACCGTCAAGCGATCGACCATCAACTATCAACAAAACTACGCAAATACAAAACTATTACTATTTAGAGAAGTTGCTGAAATACCTCTTAGAATAGCTAAGTCTGTATCCGCAGCGCGAATTAAGGTATTGCCTTCATCTTGGGTCAGGATAAGGTCACTAAAGTTATTGACTGTCGACAAACCAGCAATACCAATGATATCCGTACCAACTTGAAAATCAGTAATGGTATTTACACTATTCGGTAAACCATTGTAAGCAATCCAGAACTGATCGGCACCTGCACCACCATTTAAGAGATTATCGCCTTGTCCCGCAAACAAAACATCATCGCCATTACCGCCAAACAAGCGATCGCTACTACCGCCAATTAAGGTATCGTTACCTGCACCACCATACAAGCGATTACCACCACTGCCTACAGCAGCATTAAGAATGTCATCGCCTGCTTCACCAAAGAGGCGATCGCCTTGTCCCGCAAACAACTCATCGTCGCCATCACCGCCGTATAGCTGATTACCACCGCCACCCGTAGAAGCATCAACGATATCATTACCAGCCCCCGCAAAGACAGTATCGCGGGTATTGGCAAACAACTCATCATCTGTTTCTGTACCAAAAATGAGTTCTCCGGTGGGTTCTGGAGTACCGTCGCTGTTTACCGTAATTTCAAAAACGGTCGTTGTGCCACTGACTTCATTTGCCGTGACAACTAATGGCTTGCCATTCGGACTATCTTCCGCAGAGATAAAGATAATCCCCTCTGTCCCAAGATCGCCTGCGGTTCCCGCTGCTGGATCGCCGCTGAAATCGCGGTTATTGATGTATTGAACGAATTGCGGTGACGTCGGGTCGGTAATATCATAAGTCATAATGCCACCAACTCGTTCTAAACCAATAAAGGCATAGAATCGACCATTAATTTCACCAATTGCCACATCTTCAGGTTCTGGTCCTTTATCATCGCTGCGCGTATCAAAAGAATTTTCGCGATGATTCGAGTTGAAAAATTGCGGATAAGTTTCGGCGATAATTTTCTCAAAATCGTCACCACTTTCGTAGACGAGATTGCCTTGCGTATCCCAGATAGCAAACGACCGACCGCCAAAGACGTAAAGTTCGTCGAAGTCGCCATCACCGTCAGTGTCACCATTTGCCGTCGTAACGGTTAAACGCCCTAAGGCTTCATCAGCTTGTAACTCAGCAGCGTTGGGAAAAGCAACAGGGTCTAACACTAAATCTTTGATGCGTGCTTCTTCGCTATAACCGCTATAATCACGGGCATCGCCCTCATTTGCCGTGACGATGTACGTTTCACCATTGACTTCATACGTTGCAAAGCCATCAGGTTGGTACATACCATAAATGGGCCAGTTGGCAATATTAATGGCACCATCGCGATCGCTAGCATCTAAACGATTACCAGGGAGGCTATGATCTTTGAACCCCAACGGTAAAATATCGGTAATCTCTCCCGAAGCAATATCAAGTACTGCTAGCGCATTGTTTTCTTGTAGCGCAATCCACGCAGTTGTAGAATCTGCGGAAACTTGAATGTACTCAGGTTCTAAATCTTGGGCAACTGTGGCGTTAGGTCCAAAAATACGCACGCCAGCGGCGATTAATTCGTCACGACGGTCATTGTAAGCTCTAAAATCGGCGGTTGTAACGTTATCTTGTGTCAGGTTTTCAAAACCACCAGAAACATCAATAATACTTACCGAACCTTCAGGGTCAATGGTGTAATCATCATTGGGTTCGCCTTCATTCGCAACTAACACCTTACTGCCATCAGGAGTAAAGGTAATCATGTCAGGTAGCGCCCCAACTTGTACAGAACTTAAAAAGTTACCGTCAACATCAAAGAAAACGGCTTTACCTGGTAGTTGTGTATTTTCATCTTCTACAGCAACAGCGATAACATCATTGAAAATTGATACGCTGTTTGCAATTCCACCGAAAGCAGTCGAGGAAATTGAATCCAAGGCTTGAATATTCGTTGGATCGCTAATATCTAAAACATCAACGGTTGCTTGATTAGCATTGACAACAAATAAACGTTGGGTTTTGGGATCGTACTGCACAATTTCGGCGGCACTTTCATCGAAAATGCCTGTTTCATAAGTGCCAATAGGAGCTAAACTAATCGCATCCGCTGCACCAATCAAAGGCGTAATTACAGTATCGCTACGTTCGTTAAGGTTCTGAATTCGAGAATCTTGTCCAGGTCCAACATCCGCAACACTATAAGGTTCTTCGCTAAAGTTAGCAAACAGATACTCAGCTAAAGCATCTTGTTCGGTACCAGGATCGGTAAAGGTGGCATTGCCAGCATCAATATCTAAAGCTGTGAGATCGACTCGATTCGCCAATTCTGGATTTTGCGCGATAAATTCGTCGAATGGATAGCCATCGCCACCGTCAGCCAGGAAGTCTAGCGTGACAACACGAAAAGTCTGTTCGGGATCGGCAACTAACTCGCCATCTTGGACGACGATTGTCGGCGTGTCTGCGGTTTCCACAACCAGCGATCGCACGCGACTACCTGGTTCTAAATCAGGGTCGAAACTAAAACTCAATCCTGCTACTTGCGGAAATCTTCCTGGAGTAGCGCCTGGTGTAGTTGCTGCGACTCCATATTCAATCACAGTAACAAGTTGTTCAGCAGTTAATGTAATGAGGCTAAGTTCGTTATTGAAGCGTAAAGCGTTTTCAATATCGAGTTGCGAAATTTCACCCGCTTGTTTCCCTGTTAATTCATTAGCTAGTGGTGGTACGCGATCGCCTTCTTCAGAACCGATTGCCCCAATTGAAGCCCGAATTCCTCCGCCATTCTTAATCGAGATCGCAACAGTTTCATCAATTTCGCGGGCAGTTGCTAGATTCGCATCCGCTGAAAGATTGCCTAAATTTGTTTCTTGCGTGCGGACATCTTCTCGTTGCCCATTGAGAAACACGTCTGTTTGACCAAAAATGTTACCGTCTTTCTCTGCTAAAACCGCACCAACAGCTGTCACAATATCGACAACTTGAGAAGTGGGGACAACTGCATCTGGATTCGCAACAACGTCGCGTACCTCTATGACACCTTGTTCGTCAGTAGCATAAGCACCGCTCACCACCGAGTCAATGCTATCAGGAATTAAAACTCCATTATCATCAAATTCAACAACTAAACGTCCTACATATGTATAGTTACCATCAGTGCTGACGATCGCTATAGGTTCGCCACTTGCAGATTGTCTGAAGATTGGATATGGTCCTTGAACCTCGTCGCCTTCACGCAGGCGATCGGTCTCATCCGCTAAAATTGTATCCGAGCCACCAGCAATAATAATATCAACGTCGCGCAATCTTTCTGCGATCGCTAATTCTACCGACAACTGCTGCAAATGAGCAGTTAAAATAATTTTATTGACTCCTTGAGCTGTTAGTTCATCTACTGCTGTTTGAATTTCCGCTGCTAGTGCATCAAAATCCTCTGGATCGGGAGGAATGATCGTCACATCACCAGGAGAAGAAATCGTATCCAAAAGCGGAGTTGTAGCGCCGACAACGCCAACAAATTCCCCATCAAGTTCAAAGATGACACTTTTTGCAATGCTGTTAGGCTGAGGCGGCTGCCCATCAGGAACTACCAATGGAGCAAGGTTACTATCTGTACTAACATCAAGATTAGCGCTGAGATACGGAAATTGAGCGCCTGGATAATCGCCGTCAGCAGCCAGAACAGTTGCAACAAAATTTGTCCCTAAATCAAATTCATGATTACCTAGCGCTGAAGCATCAAAGCCAATTGCATTCATTAGTGCAATATCTGCTCTGCCTGCACTAGGATTACCTAACACATCTGCTAAACTAGGGTCGCTGCCAGCGAACAAAAAAGGACCAGGAATATAATTATCACCTGAGGAAATCAGCAAAGTTTGGTCGGGAAATTCTGACTCTAATCCATTAACTATTGCGGAGAATCTAGGTGCATCTTCCAAAGAAGAAATCCCAGCTTCTAAGTCAGCAGCATGAAGTAATTGTAATTTAAATGAATCCATAAGTGATATGTCTGCAATGATGACAAATTACAGCGCAAACCTTATTGTGATAATTGTGGGCTTCGAATTTGGCAACAGAGGCAAAACTCTAGAGAATTGGGATAAGTTATGTGTTGCGATCGCACCTCTGTAACTTACCAAAAAAATGTTAAGGAAATATTATCTTTATACTAAAAAACGCGCTTTACCCTTGAGCCAGTAGGTACTTGTTTCTTGTCTACCTTGCCGCAAAGAATTATTTTGCTAAATATCAACTTTAAGATAGATGCAATTTTTCTTTTATTTCTAATCTAACTGTAAAATCAATCAATAGATAGATGCCTAATAAAAATCTACCAAGTTAGTTGGTAGTCAACAAAAGACAAAATGTCTAATATGAAAAAGAATTTACAGCCCGTACAAAGTCAATCGATGAGAGTTTTGTTACGCTTTTAGTACGGACTTCGCATTTTGTCCTAAAAATCTGACACCCTCAATGGGATTGCTATACTAATCTTCTCACCGAGTTGGAGAATATTGTATGAAATTGTTTTCAATCGACGAAGCAAAAATATTAATAGAACAACCTAAAGGTACGTGTGTTTCTATTTATATGCCCACGCACAAATTAGGAACTCAGACGCAACAAGATCCAATTCGCTTTAAAAATTTACTTAAAGAAGCCGAGGACAAATTAATTGCAGGAGGAATGCGACCGCAAGATGCAAGAGATATGTTAGCACGGGCGCAGCAGCTTGATGACTATCAATTTTGGCAACATCAAAGCGATGGACTGGCGATTTTTATTGCGGAGAATTTCTTTAGCTATTACCAAGTGCCAATCAGCTTTGATGAATTAGTTGTTGTAACAGATCGCTTTCACCTCAAGCCACTATTACAGCTACTGACCGACGATGGAAGATTTTATCTACTTGCACTTAGTCAAAACCAAATTCGGCTTTTCCAAGGAACGCGCTATAGTATCAGCGAAATTGACTTAGAAGATGTACCGCAAAATATTGCGGAAGCCTTGCGCTATGACGTGTTTGAAAAGCAACTGCAATTTCATACCGGTACTGCACAAGGTAGAGGCGGAGACCGCGCTGCCATATTTCACGGACAAGGTGCAGGCGAAGAGGAGCAGAAAGACAACATTTTACGCTACTTCCGTCAAGTAGATTCAGGCATTCAAGAATTACTCAAAAATCAACAATATCCGCTTGTTTTGGCTGGAGTAGAATATTTATTCCCTATTTACAAAGAAGCAAATAACTATCCTCACTTAATCGATGGAGGTGTCACAGGTAATCCCGATATTTCAAAACCTGAGGAATTACACGCGCAAGCTTGGGAAGTCGTACAACCCCATTTTCAGAAAAAACAAAAAGAACTTGTAGAACGCTATCAAGAATTAGCAGGCACAGGACAAACAAGTGATAACATTTTAGAAATTGTTCCTGCTGCTTATTTTCAACGCGTTGATTCCTTATTTGTAGGAACTGGTATCCAAAAGTGGGGTACCTTCGATCCAGAGAATAATCAAGTGGAAGTTCATGACGAGCAGCAAACGGGCGATGAAGACTTAATGGATTTAGCCGCAATTCATACTTTGATAAATAGTGGTAATGTCTATGTGGTTGACCCTGAATCTGTCCCAGGTAATTCATCAATAGCAGCAATTTTCCGCTACTAGATGATATGGTGGGCAATGCCCACTATAGTATTATTTTAAAAAACCAAAAAGGCACAAAGAACTCAAAGCAAGAAGAATTAACGAGTTTCTGAATTGTTTAATAGAGAGTAGGGAATGGGCAAACGCAAACAAGTTATTGCTAGATTACGCATTGTCGCGTTTGTCGCTTGCTTGATACTGTTGAGAAGTTATATCGGTTTAGCCCAAGATATTCCTCTTGTTGAAACTCCTGTTGAGCCATTGGTCGAAGTTCCTGTCGATGGGGTATTTTTTGCGGATATTTTAGTACGCGGAAGACCAATTTTCCAAGTAGGTAGTTTAGCAGAACTAAATGCAACACAACGCGCGCAAATTATTAATCGTCGCATTGCTAGTGTCTTAGCGCGATCGCAACCGCCAGAAACTGTTACTGTACAAACAAGTCCTCAACGCAATATTGCAACATTGCAAGTCAATAATCGCGTGTTGATGACAGTAACGCAACAAGATGCGGAAGATTTTGGCACTTCTGTTGAGGAATTAGCGCAGCAGTGGGCGAATGAACTCAATCAAGCTTTTGACCAGCCACCGTTAGCCGTTGATGTTGTACAGCGCGTTAACATCACGATGCGCGAGTTAATCCGTGACATTATCGATAATTTGCCCTCGATTATTGGTAGCTTGATTGTTGTAGCGTTGACGTGGGCGATCGCGCGTGGAGTCAGACAAATTGCCTATGCTTGGGCGCAACGTACCGAAGGCGATCGCAGTACTGAAATCCTCATCGCTCGCTTAGGATATGGTGGAGTATGGGTAATTGGTTCGGTCATTGCCCTGGGCGTTTTAGGACTTGATTTTACTGCCTTACTGGGTACATTAGGATTAACCACCGTTGCCATTGGTTTTAGTCTGCGAGATATTCTCAGTAATTATATTTCTGGTGTGATTATTACTTGCTGCTCGACCGTTTCGACTCGGCGATCAAGTTGTTATTAAAGAATTTGAAGGTACAATTACTCAGATTCAACTCCGCGCGACTACGATTCAAACGTATGATGGGCGTATGGTGTACGTTCCCAACCAAGAAGTCTTTCAAGCGAGTATTACTAATAATACCGCTTCCCCCGTGCGTCGGAGTTCGGTGATTGTTGGTATTGATTATGCTGCGGATATTAATACCGCAAAGCAGATTATTCGCGATGCTGTTTTGACAATCGAAGGAGTAGAAGTTACTCAACCGCTAGAAATTTTAATTCGCGAACTTGCGCCAAGTACTGTAAATCTTGAAATTCGCTTTTGGGTAAATTCGCGCCGCATGGCGTTTTTAGAAGCCACTTCGCAGGTAGCACAAGTGATTAAAGAGTCACTCATGAATGCAGGAATTGAGTTACCAACAGATATTTATACGCTAGAATTTCGTAATTCACCTCCAACCTCACGTCAAGTTCAACAACAAGCTAAAGTTGTAGAAAATAATGGGCAAGGAGAATGAATATAGCCGTTTGTAAGTAGTAATTTGTAGCTTTGAGACTGGACTTTTAATCCTAATAATCATGAAGAAAAACGATTTAGAATTTTACGACATCAATGCTGATAATTGGTGGGATGAAAATACCAAAATTTATAGCCTTTACCACCTAAACAAGCCTCGATTTGAATTCTTTAATCGTTATGTGCCAAATTGGCAAGGATTAAAAGCTTTAGACGTAGGTTGCGGTGGTGGATTTTCTTGTGAATTCATGGCAGCTATGGGGGTTGATGTATGCGGTATCGATCAATCTCAAAAGTGTATCGAAGCTGCTGCAAAGCATGCTAACAATAGTGGCTTTGAAATAGATTACTGCTACGGAATGGCAGAAAATATGCCCTATCAAGACAATTATTTTGATGTAGTAGTATGTGTTGATGTCTTAGAACACGTCGAAAGCGTGCCTTGTGTTATTTCTGAAATATTTCGCGTTCTTAAACCAAATGGTTTGTTCTTTTTTGACACAATTAATCGTAATTTAAAGTCAAAAATTGTGATGATTTGGTTGATGGAGAATATTTTAGGTGAAATTCAACGAGGAGTTCATGATTGGAATAAATTCATTAAACCTGAAGAACTCACTGAAATATTAGAAAAAGGTGGTTTTAAGAATATAGCAATAAAGGGATTTGATATATTTGGCGAAGCTTTACGATTCAATTTTGTTAAGTACGTGCATTACAAAAAAACAAACAAATTTAGTGTAGATATTAATGATGATACTTCAATAAATTACATTGGAAAAGCTAGTAAAGTAGTATAAAGATTGTAATGAGCTATATTCCGCCACATTAATGGAATTTAAAAAATGATGAAACCTACTGCATTAACCAATATTTTTCTACTAGGCTAGAACCGCAAAAAGTATTAGTGACGTTGATAATAAAGCTGCGAATATTAAAATTTATAGCATTGAAGTAAGTCTCTGATTAAATTCGCGCTGCATGGCGTTTTTGAAATAATTGCACAAGTAGTACAAATAATTAAAAAGTCAATTGTAAACGCAGATATAAAACTTAGTGTCTTTTTATCCATTCTACAGCAGCAATAGCAAACCATATTAAAGCAAGATAGGAAGCGAAAATGAATTTTATGTCTGTTGAACAAAAATTGCAACAACGTGGCTATCAACTATTAGATGAATTAACAGTAAATCGTTCTTTAGCCGCCAAATTTTTCTTTCTAGCTACAGGAGGTTTTTTCTTATTTCTACCAACTTTTTTAGCAATTTATGCTTTCTTTATAGGAACGAGTCAAGACATTGATTTTGCATTTTCGCAAGTACAGGGGTGGCTAGGAACATTACTTCTTATTGTCTTAACAATTGTCTTGCACGAACTTATTCACGGCGCGGTAATGTCAATTTATGGTGGTAAACCGCGTTATGGAGTAGGGCTATCGCACTTTGTTTTACCGTATGCTTATGCAACTTCGAGCAAAGTTTTCACGCGCAATCAATTTTTGCAGATTACGCTTGCACCATTTGTGCTAATTTCAGTTTTAGGCGTGTTGCTAATGGTTCTATTGCGGATACCTTGGTTAGCGATCGCACTTGCAATTAACGCCGCAGGTGCAACTGTCGATATGTGGGTGAGTACAATTGTTTGGCGCTACCCTCGGCACATATTAGCAGAAGATACGGCAATTGGTTTACGCATCTATGGTAAATCGGGCGATCGCCGCGTCGCCCATTCAGCAAATAATTTATTCTGGAGTTTTTTGACAGGTTTTGCGATCAGTATGGTTGTCATTTGGATAGGATTAGGCTTTGTGCTACCTGTCATTTTGTCGATACTGGGTATAAAAACTTTGACTTTAGGAATTCCAGATACACCCTTGAGTTTGTACCAGTATCAACGTACCGATGACGGTGGTTTTCGGTCATCGATTCAGTTTATCAATGTTTTAGCATTGAGTAGTGCGGTGGGATTAATTTACGGTATCAACAACTCAAAATCTAAAACCAAGTAAGTTCCAATAATTCAAAAAGGGAATAAATCCTAAAATGGCTACAGTGACGATAGAATAATGCAGTCGTCCCCACCATGACCAATATTGTTTTTGCCAGGCGAGAATTGCAAAGATTGGTAAGAAAATTGATATTACCGCTGCGACTATGGGAATCCAGAGTAATGCAACCATAATTGATGGCACTCCGTAAATCAACTCGATGGGATCGTTGAGTAAAAGTGCCAAACCCATACCGATCAGAAATAATAAATACAGTAAGCTAACTAAACCTGCAACTAACCACGCCCATCGTACCATAGATTTAGACTGGCGTGCAGATTGCGAACGATGACGTATAATATTAGGAATTCCTACCCAAATTGCCGAGATAAAGGCAATCAGAAAGAAAATTGCCAGTGGGATGTGAAAATAAGTTGTTTCATACCAAGGTAACTTCTCAAACCCAGCAGGACCAAGATCCAGTGGGTGATACATATGAGTGATATTTCCGCGATCGCTTTGTTCAAAAACGACAAAATCATCATCGTTGTAGCGGTAAAATACTAATGGTTCTACCTCCAGCAGTCGTACCAAGTTATCTTGTGGGGGTATTGTTGCAAAAAATCCTTCTGGAAAATGGACTTCTAAAGTACCATCGTCTTTTGCATTGACGCTGACATGATTAAATAACGAACTAATTTTTGCGATCGTGTGTTCTGGATACTCAAAATCACGGTAAGTTCCTGTAAAAAGTCGCACTCGATTCTGATGATTTGCTAGCGGTTGTGGAACTTCAGCTTCAGCTACAGGATAAAAACGATCCAAAAACTGAGTCGTCAAACGTTCGTGAAATTTGGGGTCAAATTTGTTGTAAGCAATGAACAAACCTAAATTTTGTTCAGGTATCAAAGAAAGCAAGCCTGTATACCCAAGAAAAATGGCACTATGGGCTAGTATTCTTTGGCGATATTTGTACCTTTCGTGAAAAGCATAGCCAATTCCAGGTAACTTAGGATGATCGGTAAACCGACGCGAAAAACTGTTTGATCTGGAGTAACTGGCGTTTGCTTGTCTATATCAGCGTAACCATAACCTTTGGTAAAAAAGACTTCACCATCTTTAACTAAAGCAATCGTTGCACCAGGAACGTGCAATTCCTCCATTTGTTCTGTAAAGAACTCGTCCATGAAGCTTTCAAGTTCTTGGCGGTTGGGAATTCCTTGCTGAGTTGCTGTATTTTGTTGTACGGTTGCTTGTGGTGGTACTGCTGTTAGCTGTAGTTGCAATCCTGGTATTAACAAGATTAAGATACCAAGCAAAAAGTATAAAGTTACCCTAAAAATCTGCCTTCCTATGCGAGAACGAATCAGCGATCGCATTTGAATTATGAATAACAAGTTACCCTTATCGTTCTCAGGCAGTCGCTTAACCATGTTGCTGAAGCAAGTTACTTAAAAGTTTTAATGTCTATTTTCTATTTTCGTACAAGTGGTTCATTTTTTACTTCGCGATCGCACATTACGAAGTAGCCTAAAATTAATCGTTAATTAACTTAGTAATTCCTGCTATAGATAGATGTTATTGAGCTTTAATCTTAGCAACAACTAACTAAAGTATAGATTCTTAAAGAGTGCATTATATCTTTATACAGATGAAATTAAAACTTTTACTGACTCAAAATCAAACCTAATTGTAAGAGTTGAGTCACACATATATTTACAGAACTTTAACTTCAAATAGCGATCGCCTAAATACTCGCATTTTCGCTAGAACCCTTAGTATACTTACGGTAGTTGCTTTATGTTTCGCTCAGCTTCTCTTATTTTCAACCCATCATCAGGACAAGGAGATCCTGTAGAAGAACTAACAGCAATTAGAGAAATACTAGAGTCAAAACTCGATTTGGATCTTTATCCAATTCATGATAAAAAACACGATATTGTTCAAGCAATCAGTGTAGCAGTTGCGCAGAATACAGATGTCATTATTGCTGCTGGCGGTGACGGTACTGTTGCTGATGTTGCTGCTGCAATTGGAAAAACACAAATTCCGCTTGGTATCATTCCTAGAGGAACGGCGAATAATTTCGCCACAGCCGTAGGTATTCCTCAAGACATCCACTCTGCTTGCAACGTTATCTTATCTGGAAGATCGCGTACTATTGACACTGCTTGTTGCAACGGTAAACTGTTCCTGACTCAAGCAGATATTGGTTTCAAAGCAGAAACTTTAGAGATTGTCGATCGTCAAGCAAAAAACCGTTTTGGAGTACTAGCGTATATTCTTGCTAGTGCAAAACAGTTGCAACATATGCAGTGGTTTACAACTACAGTAGAAACAGACAACCGAACTTTAAACTTGGAAGCAACAGCAATAACAATTGCCAATGCTGTTCCTCCTACATCACCGCTAGCACAGGGAACAGAAGGAGCGATCGCAGATGATGGTTTACTAGATATCACAATCACTACCCCTCAAAATCGATTAAATATGGTGACAGCAGCTTATCAATTGTTGCGCTCTGGTTTAAACAAAACTGCTGTAAAGCATAAGGATGTCATCTCATTAAAAGCAAAATCGGTGAAAGCGATCGCCAATCCTCAGCAAAGAGTTGCCCTTGACGGTAATTTAGAAGGCAATACACCTGTAGAGATTGAGTGTATTCCTGCTAGTTTAAATGTTGTAGTTCCAACATAAATTAAAATGTTTTTCTTGAAACTTGCTTTGCTTCTTCTCGAATTCAAGGAAAAGCAGTTTTTGAATGATGAAGTATTAGTTAATATCCATTACTTATATTATTTTGACCTACTGATATAGTTTTACTTCTAAAATATGCAAAATCTAGATCGTTCTTTTCGAAGTAAAGTTGTTGCTAAAAATTGGCGAATGAGTGAATTACCAGGATTAAATGTGCAAACACAAGATCAACTGACACAACTTGGTATTTCTACAACGCTGCAACTACTACAGCAATGTAGAACTTCTGCTCAACGACAAACTTTAGCAACACACTTACAAGTCAGAGTCGAAACTGTCAATAAATGGGTAGCTTTAGCAGATTTAGCACGAATTCCTAGTATCGGCTGTCAATATTGCGGCTTGTTATTGCACGCAGGCGTTATATCTGTTGCACAACTTGCGCAAACTCCAGTGCATAGATTACATCAACCAATTTTGCGATTGCAAGTAGCAACACTCCAACGTTGCGATTTATGTCCCTCAAAAAGTGAAATGCAAGTATGGATCAATCAAGCGCGATCGCTACTTGCAAGAAAATAGATATACTGCGTGAAGAGAATAGCGAATAAATTCGCAGCTAGATAACAAAGTCCACCTTCGCTGACTTACTACTAGAGGTCTTATTTTAGTGTACGTCGTAGGAAAGGTGTAATTTATGCAGGAGGTTGAATGAGTAGAGGCTTTACTATTGCTATAAAACAAAAGTATATTGATAACTTAATAAGCCTAATAAGTTAATCAATAAAGGCAAGCCAAAAGCCCGCCCTGTTTAATCAAAATGATTGCTACAATTAAACGCTCAAAATCTCAACAAGCTGATCGGATAGCCGCTGGGCATTGCCAAGAATCTTCTCAGTTTCAGTCCGAATTTTATTAAGTTCTTGGCGTTCGTTTTCGTTCATGGCTTCATTACGTCCCCGCTTGTCACTTAGTTCAGTCAAAGTTTTCTGAGTGTTATCGAGTAATACCTCTACCTCTTGACGCAGAGTTTGTTTGAGCATCTCAAAAGCAGTTGTAATCTGCTCGTCAATCTTTTGTTCAAGGCGCTGCTCTTGAAGTCGTTTTTCTATTTCCTGGAGAACTTTCTCCTTGTAATTTTTCCTAAAGTTTTCTACGCGATCGCGACCAAAAATCAACTTTGTTGTCTCGCCTCCTGTAAAAATAGACAAAAGTCCAGTAGCGATAACAACAGGCCAAAAGGCAGCTGCGGTTAACCCGATAGCTCCGGCTATAATTCCAGCCAGAAAAAACGTGCCAAAACTAGCAGCAGCACCAACAGCAGCACCTTTTACCCCTGCAACGCGGTATCCCGACCAAATTCCACCAAATCCAGTAAACGCTGATAGTGCAGCAGTTATGGCTTCTGCAGCACCACTTGTTTTGCGATCTGAGCTTGCAATAATGTCGCCATCAAATTGCATTTGAATACTTGTGAGCGCCTGCTCGACTGATTCAGCAAAATTTTTCAGGCGTTCAACTTCCCGATCAATTTCTTTTTGAATTTCATTCTGGATTTTTTGAGATAATTTATCTGTAGCACGTTGCAACGCCTTCGAGACTTCGTTGCTCAACTTTTTCGCCAAATTCTTTTTATTATTTACTTCTTTTGGCTCGATGGGTGTCGATTCAATTGCCGTTTGAGCAGCTTGCTTTAATTCTGTAGGGAGATCGTAAATTAAAGGTCGAACTAGCAACTTCACATTGGCAGCAGCACCATCAATCAGTTGCAGTTCTTTTGTCTGCCGCTCTCGGATAGCAGCAATCTCAGCTACGCTTTTGTCGTAAGCCTCTTGGAATTGTTCTTGCTTCATTTGCAAGGCGTTTTCTCGAATATTAAGGGCGGAGAGAATTTCTTTAGATGAAGCGATCGCGCGGTTAGCGGGAACTTGCAACAAAATTCCTCCGCGCTCTCGTGTTAGAAACGTTTCTAAAGCAGACTCAAACTGCCTAAACCCACTTTGAACTAGTAATGCTTCATCGCCTTTATATTTAGCTGATAAAGCTTGCTTGATATAAATACCAAACACTTTAGGTTCGCCAATCTTTTGCCTGTATGTTTTATACTCCTCAGAATCTTTGCCAAACCGATCTGCGGCTCGATCTAATACATACGCTTGAATACGTTTTTTAATCGCTTGAAGTACGCGGTCTGCCTCTTCAGTAGTGTAGCTATCCCAAAGATTTACTACAAAGATAACCCGTCCTAAATCGTTACTCAGTAGTTTGTTTTCTAGGAAATCCTTTTCATATTCCCCAAAAGGATGTTGTGCTAAAATGATCATAATAGCTGCATCAACTTGAGGTAAGACTGATAAAGTAACATCAGTCATACTTTCTTCATCATTTAGTCCTGGAGTATCGATAATTTCGATATTATTCTGACAATAAGGAACAGGATAATACACTACAGCTTCTTTAATTGATTCGGCAGTAGTCTCAGATTCTGGCGTAAGTTTTGTAACGTAATCAGCCAATTTATCAATGGAAACCTGATCTTCCTCACCGTTTTTAAATAGAATTTTTACAGATGGCTTTACTCCATAAGTGACGCGGTTTAATGTAGCAGAACAGGGTGCAACGTCAGCGGGAAGAATCTCTTTGCCGAGCAAAGTATTAATGAAGGTACTTTTACCAACTTTAAACTGACCAACAATAGCAACAGAAAAAGTTCTTTCTTCAATTCGCCATAATATTTCATTAATTAATTCAACTGATTTGGTAAGTTTAAGTTCTTCAGAAAAACCACGTAATTTTTGCAAGTCAGATGTGAGCGTGCGTTCTACTTTTTTGTAATCAAGGATTGAATCCAGTGATAGAGTTTTATTGTTTGTAGTTATCATTACTAAGTTCTCCTTTGTAAATATCTTTGTTGTTTCAAATGAAAACGGAATTTTACGTACCCTGTTGACTGATTTGTTCAGAAAGCTGTTGCAAGTTATGAAGGATGATCTGTAATTTTGAACGAATTTGTTTGAGAGCTTGGTGTTTAGTTAAAATCATAGCTTCATGTTTTCCATACTTTTGTGCTAGCTGAGTTTGAGTAGTATCTAGAATTAACATCACCTCCTTTATAAAGGAAACTTGGAGTTTTTCTAAATCAGAGAAATCACTAGATATATAGTTATCAACAGTTTGATTAACGTTCATCAAATTTAGTTGCTTTTCAATCTCTGCCATAACTTGGGGTTGATATTTTTCCTTAAATTTGTTGGCTTTAACATTAGCCCCAACACCAGCACCGATTGCACCGCCAATTGCAGCACCTATGGGAGTTCCCGCAGTTAAGACAAAACCAAGAACAGCCCCAATAGTAGTGCCAATACCTTCCGGTTGTGTAAATATAAAAACTTCCAAGTTACTAGGAAATAGTAGTGATAAGGTATTTATACTTTGCTGGTTAAAGGGATTGTAAAGCTTAATTGAGTAGCCAATATTCATCGCTGTAGTGTAAATTGTTGTGTCTAATCCTAGTTGAGTTATTTCTGGAGTAATTTGTAAGATACTTTGTTCAAATAATTCAACAAAATCTTTAATGTTACTCCATACCAACAGTAGTGCTTCCTGTGCTTCTTTCTGAATTGTATGAGCTAGTTCACTACTAGTACTTTGCACAGTATCCAATATTTTGTTAGCTAAATCACTCTGTTCAATAGTATTTATGTCAATTGACTGAATAACTCGCTCGACAGCAGATATTAGTTTTTTATGTAGTCGGCGATCTGCTATTTTTGACTGTGATTTTACACTTGTCAATGTATTTTCAAATAATTGTTCAACTTCTGTTTTTTGACAGCGGATTATAGAAATTTTCTTGCTCACTATTTGGTTAAGCTTTCTTAAATTAGCTTGTTCTAATTCTAAATACTTATTTTGCTCTTTAAGATTTCTGAGGATTTCTTTAGTTGAGTTGAGGAGTTGATTCGTAGTTATTTCTAAGCGAATTATTTCTCGTTCTTGCTGAAGAATTCTTGTTAAACTATACTCGAAATTAGTCAAGCGACTTTGAGCCAGCAAGTTTATATCTTTAACTTGCTTTGCTTGTAATGCTTGCAAAGCTGAAATACCAAAAATTTGTATATTGATTTGTTTTATGTACTCTTTATTGTTAGATTGGATTGCCCAATTTTTAATACAGTTTTTAATACGACCTTTAATTAAGAGCAATAGCTTTTCGACGTCTTCAAGAGAATCGCATCTGTCGATTCCATTTACTACAAATAAAATGTGGAATATACCATTATCTAGTAGTTGACTTGTAAGAAACTCACTTTCAGAAATGCTAAAAGGCGATAAGGGGGAAATCAACATTATAACCATATCACATTGACGTAAAGCTGATAGAGTTACTGCAGTCATATCAGCATCATCACTTAGTCCTGGCGTGTCAATAATTTCTACGTTATCTTGACAGAAATACCAGGGATAATAAATAACTACTTCTTTGAGTAAGTTGGCTGCAGCTGCTGATTCAGCAGTTAGTTTAGTAGCATAATTTGCTAATTCATGAAAGGCGATTTCTTGCTCGCGACCATCTTTAAAAAGAATTTTTGCGCCGGGTGTTGACCTATGAGTAATGCGACTTAGAGTAGCAGTGGTAGCCAAAATATCCGAAGGCAAGATATCGTGACCGACAAGAGCATTGATGAATGTACTTTTGCCGCGATTAAATTCGCCAACAACGGCAAGCGAAAAGCTATCTACTTCCAATCTTTGGAAAATGTTATCAATTGATTCACTATCAAGGTTAAGTTTTTGAGAAAATTCTTTTAGCTTTTGCAAATAACTTAATAACGCAAGTATTGTTTTTTTGTAATCAATAATGGCAGGTGTAATAAGTGTTTGATTCATTGTGAATGTGCCCTATTGAGCAGATTTAATTGATATAATTTAATAAAAAGACTTTGTGGCAATAATGGGTTAAAGGCGCAAGTTCTACTAATGCATTTAGGTTGTAGGTTGCTGTAGTGCTGTAACGATTTCGGTTTTTAAAGCCGAGGCAGTGTCAATCAGGTGTTGCCAAGTTGATTCGACTGTGACAAAAGAGTTTTTGTTTATAGCTGTATTCCTCGCGGATTGCCAGAGTGCTTGCTGGTGTTTTGTGTCTTCACTCAATTCGCGGTATACGCGGTGAAGACGCTCAGCAATGAAGTGACAGTATTCTTTAAGCGCTTGGTCAACACTGGGTTCTAATGCTTGAGCTACCATTTGGCGCTGTTCTGCCAACTTTTCGTTCATTAGTCGCTCACTCAGGAATGTTGTGCCAAGGCTTGCTACAATCCCAACGGGAACGCCAAAAACATAGCTACCGAGCATAGCGGCGCTGCTACCTATTCTTGTAAGAAAGCGATATGGTTGCAAATCAGTTATTTCTAATTCGTTAGGTTTGTAATTTATCCCCCATGGTTCAGCAGTGACGCCGAAATTGGTGGTAGCTTTATTCATCATTTGCACGGAAAAGAAGCGTGAAACTTCATTTTGTAGCCACATGAAATCGCGAGCGATCGCTTTAATGAGAAAATCTTCTGATTTGCGACCAAGCGCAGGCAATTCTCGCCGCAATCGAAAAGGTAATTCTCGTTCCCACCAGATTTTGGGATTCGAGGTGCGACTTAATTCAAAGGAAAGAATATCGAGGAGTTCCGTTTTTGCTTGCAGAAATCTTTCCTTTAACTGTTGATAACACTGCTGGCTGCGTCTATTGAGTTCGCAGTGAATTTTCTGCCAATGAAGTTCTGCTTGTTCAATCTCGGCTTGTGCCTGCTGCAAGGCTTTTTCGCGTTCTTTTGGACTCATCCTTGCCGCACAGATCGCTGTTTCACCGATTTGGCTCATCTGGCTTAGACGATCGGCGAGTTGTCTTGCCACTTGTTGACTGCGCCACGCGCGGCGATCGCCTTTGGACACCATTGCACCGATTTGAGTTCGCACTGCATTGAGGACACCGTCTGTGGTATCGCTATCGACTGGATGCAGTGGTAAAACTGATATACTCTGAGAGATTTCTGCGACGCGTCCGCGAATATGTGCTACGACTCTCGTCCGCTGTTCTTGGGCGATGCTATCGAGATGGGAGACAACAACGAGAATGCGATCGATGTGTCGCCCCAGCATCTGTTGTTTCAAAAATGCAGTTTCCCCCATGCTGAAGGGAGCTACAGCACTAACAACCAAGATCGCAGCATCACAACGACTGAGGAGATCGCCAACAAGAGCCGCTCGTTCGCCATCGAGATCTCCTATTCCTGGAGTGTCAATTAACTCAACATCAAGCGATCGCAGCCAAGGTTCGTCTACAGCGATCTGCACGCGGGCAACACCTTCGTCTGTTGAATCGATTGCTAGCAAGTCACGCCATGAAGATGCTTGCAGCGATCGCACTTCACTATGCTGTTTAGAAAAACGGACTTCGACGCATTCTTCTGTGCCTGCAATAATTGAAGTGAGGATTGCTGTCGGAGAAAGCGTGCCAACAGGAATGAGAAAACGACCTAATAAGCGGTTAATCAGCGTGCTTTTACCTCGTTGGAATTCGCCTACTACAGCAAGTCGAAAACCTGGCAGATGCCAATGAGTTTCTAGCGCTTGTAGTTCTGAGACCATATTCTCAAGCGCCGAGGTTTCTGCCAGTGTCAAACATTTACGCAGCCAAGAATTAATCTTGTCGCTCAAATCCGGTGGAGTCCAATAAGGAATCGTCTCTTGTCGCTGTGGTGTTGCCGCACCAAAACGCAACCATTCGCGACTTTCTGGAATTAAAGTATGGTAATAGGGATAAACTTCTACAGGCAAAAGTTCGGCGTAGTGTGTCGCGAGCAAAGCAAAATTAACTTGACGTGCAGGTGGAGTTGAGAGAAGGCGGTCGAGAATAGAAAATAGGAGATTTTCCTTTTGTAGATGCGACCTTGAATCTAAAGTAATTTGTCGTTGCACTGGGCATTCCGCGATTTGAGAATGACGAAGCAATGTTGTATCTTCACGACTGCGCAAGTCTATTTTTCGTACAACCTTTTTCTCTAACCAAGACCATTCCACGGCTCCCCAAGGCGCGAACCATCCTTTTGCACCATCCTCAAGCTGCGTTGGCACAACTAGTAGAGAAATCAGCCTCCAGTGTTCTTCGTGCTTAAATGGTACTGGTGGCAATGCAACCGATTCCAAAGTCACCCACTCGCGTAAACCTGGTGTTTTGTGGATACCACGCACTAATGCTTCAACCCCAGTTTGTTTTACTACTGGTTTAGCTTTAAGTTGTCGAAGTAAGTTTCGATCGACAGACATAACAATTTCTCCTTGAGACTGTACCAGCGATATCAATCTGGAACATTCGTCTAGACAAAACGGTATTCAACATTCAAGCAAACGTCTCTTTGGCGGGGATAAAACCAGCAGTTGGATTAACCTTTCCCTTTTAACCGACTAAGCTACTGTGATTGACAGAGGGTGCATCTGCAACTACCAAAAAGTTGCCATAATCACTCCAAGCGTTGAGAAAATCTTCTGCATCTACTGCAATCATCTGACCGTTAGGTATGCCACTATCGTTCAGGATAATTTTCACAGAACCATCCGGTTGTTGGTCGATTCCTGTCACCCAAACTGCATGACCTCCATTGACTTGTTCAATCGGAAAACCAGTGACAGGATCTCGCATTGGATTCCAAATTTCGCAAGCATCAAGCCCGACAATGACTTTGTCCCCTTGTTCTAAAGCTGTAGCAATATCATCAAGCGTGGCGTCATAAGTTTGTTCTGTAGGAATACCTAATGCGTTCAAAATTTTGCCCACGTGTTCTGGGCTAGTTCCAGCTTCCGAGTCAAACCAGCCATTGACTTCAGCAATTTGGCAAGCTTGGGCTTCAGAAATATTAACGCCGGCGATCGCTTCATAAACACTAATCTGAGCCACTACTGCACAGGAATTCTGACCTTCTTGTTGTTGCCAGTAACTAGCATCTGCGATCGGATCTCCCCAACCATCAAATTGAGACGCATCCCAGTCAGAACTTGCTACATATTCACTGCTAAAGTCTAATAAGTTATCACTGCTAACATCATCGAAAGCGTGTAGCTCATTTTCGCTTGACGAATCTAACTCAGATATTGGCTCATCCATTACCTCCTCTAGTAAATTAGATTCAGAATCAAGATAAGTATTCTGCGTTGACAAATCGTTATCCAACATACTACTAAGCTTCTGATTTAGGGGACAGTTATATCTGAAATTGTGCAAAGATCAAAACCACGTCTTTCTATTGAACTACCATCAGTGAAAACAACTTTGATATCAAAAAAGCATTCATTAGAAGAGTAGCCGTCGACCTTTATTACAGTAGATCGATTACCAAATAAAACATTTCTACCTAAAACATCTTCCTCCCAACTACGACTACTAGAAGGTGACAGATATAGCTCTTCAACCGTAAAAGGTGTATTATTGTGGAATCTGAAGTCTTGTAGACCTGCTACCGCACTCTGAGCATTTAATGCAACCATTGGTGTTGAAACTACTGCGGCAATCATGAGGTTACGTAACGAGTTCTGCAACATAATAGAATTTCTCCTTGAGATTTTTTAAATGTTAGTTTGCGTTGTCATTAAAACTTATTTAGTTCCTGGTAATTTTTTATTAGCAGTTCCATACAGAGCTGCTCCAGCTGATAATAAGAAAATTGGAACTCCCAAACTATTGCCAGTTTCATAGGCAGCTTCATATGTTTCATCTAGAGTTTTTCCCTCAACTGCTGATTGAAAGCCTATAACTACACCTAAGCCAAAACTTAGACCAAGATAGAGACCAAGAAACCAAACAAAACCAAAGGCAGCTCTTTTCATATTTATCTCCTTAGAGGCTGAGTTTAATTGCAAATATTTGAGCGATAGATTAAGCAAATCTTGATAAACTCATGTTTAAATAAGTTTTCAAGTTTACTCGTCAGACTTGAGCAATTAAAAGCAAATTAAAACTTATGAACTGTATTAGTTACGCTGGTTTTATCTGCTTGATTAATACAATATTTGAATAGAATTGAGTTAGCACTATTGTTTTAAGACAAACTAATTGCCATGGTGAGATAAGCAAATAACACAATTGTGCAAATAGTATTTCCGAAATCTGCAATAAATGTTCTAGCTTTTGAGGCGCGATCGCTTGTCACGCAGTCATAATACATATATATTTATATTTGTAGTATATTAGGCGCGCTCGCCATGACGTCTCAGTTTGAATACAACACAATCTCGAACGCTGAAGACGAGCAACGACTAGGCAAAATCTTACAGCAGTGCTTCAACTCTCCATCCGACAGCATTAAGACTTACTTTCAACGTGTTGGTAGAGAAAACTACCGCAGTATCAGCAATTCAACTCAAATGATCGGTGGTTTAGCCATTCTTCCGCAAGGACAATGGTTTGGGGGTGAGTGCGTTCCTATGGGTGGAATTGCAGCAGTGGGTATAGCGCCAGAATATCGCGGTTCTGGTGCAGCATTGGAATTAATGCAACAAACGATTCGAGAACTTTATCGACGAGGTATACCAATTTCAACGCTTTACGCTGCGACGCAAAGACTTTATCGCAAAGTGGGGTACGAACAAGCCGGTAGCCTTTGCAGTTGGGAAATGCCAACACAGAGTATTATGATGCGCGATCGCGCGCTACCGATGCAAACTGTCGAGCTCGATTGTGATGAATTCTCTCATCTGCATCAGCAACAAGCAAAATTAACAAATGGATATTTGCAACGCCACCAGTCGGTTTGGCAAGAGAAAATAAAATCATCTACTTATGCTTATTTAATTGGTGCAGATCAACCTGAAGGATATTTAATGTTTCAACAACAGGAGGTTAATCACAGTGAATGTCTTGCTATCAGAGATTTGGTATTACTAACTTCTAGGGCAGTGCGACGTTTTTGGACATTTATCAGCGACCATCGTTCGCAAATTGAGAAAGTGCGTTGGCAACACTCACCAGAAGGTTTTTTAACATTAAACTTACCAGAGCAAAAGGCTAAAATTATAAGTTTATCACGCTGGATGATGCGCGTTGTTGATGTTATTAAAGCTTTAGAAAAACGCGGCTATCCACAAATAGAAACCGAATTGCATTTAGATATTCAAGATAAATTAATTGGAGAAAATAATGATAAATTCATTTTAAAAATAGCACAAGGACGTGGTGAAGTAGTACGAGGAGGAAGAGGAGAATTAAAACTTGATGTTAGTGGATTATCACCGCTTTATACAGGCTTATTTACCCCACAGCAATTGCAACTTACGGGACGATTAGAAGCTACAGAAACAGCTTTGTTAAGTGCAACACAAATTTTTGCAGGTTCTGCGCCTTGGATGTCTGATTTCTTTTAGTGAAATACAAATGACATGATTGATTGCAGAATTTCGCAAGCAACTTCCCATGCGATCGCCTTTTAGGCGTTATTAGTACTCCAAAAGATGCAGCGCGCATTACTTTATTTCTAGCTTCTGCCTGAGCACAATGGATTGCGAGACAAACTATTTGCTCAAGAAGTGGATTGTAGATTGACTGCCATTATGCGTTAACATTCAACCAATAGACAGACTCACCAATCCCCTTTAAGACAGAAATTAAGTTGTGAATTCATGATTAAGGTGATCGAATAGCCACGACTGAAGATGCGTTCAGGAGGGATTGTGATATGAGCATGACTGGACTTTCTGTTTTTGATACAACCCTACAACAAACCAATGTTTGGCTCAATGATGTTGCTCAAGAGTATGGTTCAGACGACAAGCATCTGGTCTTTCAAGGAATGCGCATGACGTTACAAGCGTTGCGCGATCGCCTCATCGTTGATGAAGCCGCACATTTGGGAGCTCAATTGCCCATCTTATTAAGTGGTTTTTACTATGAGAATTGGCGTCCTTCTACCAACCCAAGCAAAGAGCGAAAGAAAGAAGAATTCCTCAACAGCGTTCGCAATCGACTGCAAAAAGTAAATCCCAATATAGATATTGAGCGGATGGTACGGGCAGTATTTAGGGTGCTGGCGATGCGCGTTTCTACTGGAGAAATTGAAGACATTACTAGCATTTTGCCACCTGAGCTAAAAGAATTGTGGCCTGAATCAGTACGAACGTAATCTAAGAGGCAAGCTTTTCTCTAAACATTGTTCAAAAAAATTAGGATAAAGCTGAAATTGATAGGCTACGATCTATCAATTTCAGTTATAAATTTCAGCGCCAATGCCAGAGACTGGAGAATAAATAGTAATTCAGATTTCGTAATTAAGCAAAGCTACATATAAGTTATCATTCAACTTTTCCATACTATTTGAGATAAAAAATACAAATTTCATTTTCCCTCAGCTTCCTCTAATTTTCACCTACTCGCGGGTTTTGAGGACTGCAACTAAATCAAGTCGATTTACCTGACGGCGAATAATGACTCCCGAAATAATCGCCGCGATCGCAATAACTCCTGAGGCAAAAGCATAGCTTATTTTAGTGACAATTACGGGAATGCGGTATAGTTCTGATTCAAAAGCAGCTGACAAAAATACCGAAAAGGTATACCCCAGGATAAATCCCCACGGAATTGCAAATAGAATAATCACAGCTTGTTCGCCTAAGAGAATCATTGTTACCTGGGCGCGGGAAAATCCTATAATTCGTAATGTTGCTAATTCGCGACTGCGTTCTGATAGAGCAATTCTTGCTGAATTGTAGACAACTCCAAAAGCAATAATACACGCAAAAATCACGATAACAGTGGTGAAAATTGCTCTATTGCTAGCAATTGTCTCCTGAAACTGGGCGATCGCAGCTTGACGAATTGAAATTCCGGTAACAGCAGGTGTTTGTTTTAAGAGTGCATAAAGTTGCTTAGTTTGGTTTGTATCAATTGCTAAGTATGCGCCCGAAATCGTGCCTCCTTCTTGCATCAATCGATTTAACGCGCGAATATCCATATAAGCTGCAATACCAATCATCTCATCGACAAATCCGACAACTGGAACTGTGCGGATAGGGCGTTCTTCTTCTAAAACTTCAACCGTAAGTAAATCTCCTGGAGTAACGTGTAAGATGTCTGCTAACGCTTTGGTGAGAACAATGCCACTAGGAGGTAAGTCAACGGTATTGAGATGGCGATCGAGTAAACGGCGTAATTTTCCTGTTGGTTCTAAACCTGTAATAGCAATACGGCGCGAGCGATGTTCAAACCGCAAGCGGGCTGCTACACTGCGAAATGGTTCGGAGTACAAAACACCAGGTAAATGATTAACTTCGTAACGGACGCGAGCCGGACGAGGACTATTGAATACAATAGTGACATCTTCACGCTGCACCTGGCGAAACTGTACGTCAATCATGTAGTCAATAGCATCAATTAAGTAACGTCCTACTACGAGCATTGCTAAAGCCAGGGCAATACCTAAAGCTGCAAGCCAAGCTTGTACCGGTTTACGCTCAATATTGCGCGCGATCGTGCGTCCTACAGGCGATAACCAAGTATGCAATCCTATACGTTCGATTAACGTCAGGCGAAATACTGCAGGAGGTTCTGGGCGCATCGCTTCAGCCGGTGGTAGCAATACAGCCCGTCGCACAGCAACAAATGCTCCAAAGAGTGCAGCTCCTCCACTAACGACAATTGCTGCAATAATCAATTCAATTCTAGCTTCGTAGCGCAACACAGGAAAAGCATAAAACTGCGCAAAAGTGCGTGTTACAGCATTACCAAACCATACCCCAATTCCTGTGCCAAAAATTGCTCCTACCAAGACAATTGCTAATACAAACTTGAAGTAATGAATGCCAATTGTGATATTGCTATATCCAAATGCTTTAAGTACCGCTATTTGTTCGCGCTGGGTACTGACTAATCGCGATAGCGAGATATGCAATAAAAAAGCCGCAATTCCTAAAAAGACAATTGGTACTACTGTAGCTGTTCCTCTGAGTTGCGTAATATCATCAGATAAAAATCGATGCGAAACTTGATCTTCTCTTGCGTAAGCTCCTAATCCACCATAAGGTGCTAGCAACTGATCGAGTTGAGAAACGATATCAGCTTGACTTGCGTGGGGCATCAGGGATAAAGTCACGTCGTTAAACGCACCATCCATATCAAATGCAGTCGCTAACGCCTCGCGTCCTATCCATAACACGCCAAACCGTTCATTGTCGGGAAATAAATCTCCTGCACCGCGAATTTCATATATATATTCAGGCGAAAGCGCAATACCAACAATCTGCAAAGTTTGCCAGCGTCCATTAATAACGGCTCCTAACGTATTTCCTAATTGCAGTTGATTTGCATCCGCAAAAGCTTCGCTGACTAAAACTTCATTGCTGTGCCCTGCTTGAATGTATCGCCCTTGACGCACGTAAAGATCGTTGAGCATGACACTTGGCTGTTCTGGAATTGAGACCAACCGTCCGATCGCGGGTTCATCCCGTCGTGGAATATCAAGTGTGACATCCATCACAACTCGCGTTTGTACTTGTGCTACTCCTGGAATCGTTACAATTTGAGCAACAAGTGACTCTGGCGCGCGCTTGAGTTGTACAAATACATCCGCGAAGCGATATTGTTCGTAATACGTCGCTTGCGATAGTTGCAGTGAGTGGTACGCACTTAACATCGAAACAAAACTAGCGACACCACAGGTAACAACTAATGCGATCGCGATCGCTTGTCCTCGCCAATGTAGGAGATCGCGCCACAGTTTTTGATCGAGAGGTGACATATAGTAGGGCTCAGAGGTCAGGGATCAGGATTAAGCTTTAGTCAAAGTTCTCACTCTATTGACTAGGACTATAGTATTTGCCTAGAAAATAGGCACTTGGTTGAGGGGCTTCAGAAGATTTGCGTATTCAATCAAAATTTGGTAAATCAACTTATCGTTACAGAGCGATTGTCCTCAATTTGTTCTGTGGGGTGCAAGATGACTAATTCATCTGCAGCTAAACCTTGCTGAATTTCTGCGGTAGTATCGCTACGTTGTCCGAGTGTAACTGTACGTCGTTCGGCTCTACCATTATTAACTACAAATACGCACCAAGTTTGCTCGCAACGAAACAATGAACTCAACGGTACCTTTAGCACATTGGGCTTTTCCCAAACCACAATTTGCACGTCAACTCGATAACCATCACCGAGTACTTGTGATGCGTCAATATCGCCTATGACATTAACGCGTTGTTCTTCTACGCCCAACGCAGATATTTTTGTAAAAGCAGAAGGCTCAATGCGCCGTACTTGTCCTTTTAATTGTGTTGTTCCGGAGGTAACGCGTATTGCATTGCCAACAGCAACTCGTTCTGCATCGCTGGACAAAACATCGATAACGAGTTCTAGTTGAGTTGGATCGCCTATTTCTACAAGTGGAGTACCTTCACTAACGACTTGGGAGCTGCGTTGCAAAACTCGCAGTACTTGACCGCGCACGGGCGATCGCATTTCGGTGCGTCGGGCTTGATCTTGCAATCGTGCTAGTTCGGCTTCAACACTGGCAATGCGGGCATCATAAACTCTTAAAAGATAATCAGGATCGCTTTGTTCGGCTTGTAGTATGGCAAGAGCTTTTTGCGCGACAGCGACTTCCGATCGCGCTGCTTGTGCGGCTTGGAGTGCAGCATTGTGTTCTTCTTGTTTCGTGCGTTCGTTCAACTCGGCTTGTTCTCGCGCTTGCCGTGAAATAACACCTGTAGCTGCAAAGTATTGCGCGCGTTGGCGATCGCGCTGGGCTTGTATTAAGGCGGCTTGTGTTTGTGCGACTCGCGCTTCTACTTGTCGTTGATTTGCCTGCGCTGCGGCGATCCGACTGCGTGCTTGTGCTAAAGCTGCGGTTTTGGGTCTTTGCGTTTCAACTCCAGCGCGTTGCGCTCGCGATTCTGCCAAACGCCCTAAAGCTTCCTGGACAGCAGTTGTCTGTGGCAACGAATCAATCCGCGCTACAACATCTCCTGCTTCAACAATATCGCCTTCATTTAAAGTAATGCGGTCTAGATGTCCGTTGACTTCTGCTGCAAGAACATAGCGATCGCGGACTCGCGTGATTCCTTCTGCATTCACAGTGACTTGCAACAAACCTTTTTCGACACGCCCTACCTCGACTGCAACAGGAGTAGGACGCAGTAGAAAAATTAGCGCGATCGCTGTTACCAAGGCAATACTGACATAGATTAATAATTTTGAGGAGCGTTTAGGCAGAGATGGTAATAAGATCATGAAATAGCTACCAATTCTCCTTTATTTTCAGTAGGTTTAAACTTCAACAAATCCGTAGGCTTAAGCCTACGGCAAACTACGAATTAAAGCTTATAACCTACTTGCCGTAAGAATTTATGGCGGACTTTAACATCTTCTTCCGTTTCTACACCTTTTGGTGCTGAACCATCCACAACACCTAAAATTCCTCTTCCTTGGTCGGTTTGAGCAACAATCGCTTCAACAGGATTTGCAGTAGCGCAGTAAATATTACAAACTTCTGGACATTGTTTAATTGCGTTCAAAACACTAATGGGATAGGCATTTTGCATCACAATAATAAAGCTGTGCCCTGCCGCGATCGCTTTGGCATTGTCGATAGCAGCAGCTTGTAGTGCTTGTTCATTTCCAGCAGCACGAATTAAACATGCTCCAGATGCTTCGCAAAACGCTATGCCAAATTTTATCTGCGATGAACTCGCAGTCATAATTTCATAAAGATCTTCAACAGTTTTAATAAAATGTGATTGTCCTAAAATAACATTACTTCCTTCAGGAATTTGCACTGGAATAGATTGAAGTTGCATTTTTACCTCTTATTTATGAAGCTAGTTTTTGGTAGCGGTTATATGCTCTGAGCCATCGCCAAGACACAATATTAAGCAGCAAACCGATAAAGAACAAAACAATCATTAATGCAATCTGATACCAGGCTATTGGTGTCACTGTTAAGTCAAGTACAACGTGCAGAAAATTTAGAACAGTATAAAAAATTGTTAAACCAAAATGAATCACGCGATAGCGTTTAGAGTCATTGAACGCCAAGACAACGATCGCCAACATTGGCAAAAGAAAAAAGCCCAGCATTCCCCAGAGAATATAGGCAATATTGGTGTTATTATGAGCATCGGCGATTGCAATATCTTGACCGTGAAACAGTGGCATCAAGCCAAGTTGAGTATGAAAGAGGGTACCCAGCAGAAAAACTGTCCAAAGCGCAATGATTTTTTCTTGATAGCTGACTTTCACAACCGTAGCCTCTGCTTCTCATTTGCTGAGTTCAAGTTTAGGAAAGAAACTTGAGAATCTTGTGAAGATAGAGGGCGACCGCTTAAACTTAAAGTATCGCCATAGACTTCACTCTGACCATGAACAATCAACGCGGTCAGTTATCCAATTCCTCTACTCTTGCCAACAATGTTGGGTTTCACTTGCAAGACATCACAAAAGTCTACCGCATGGGTGAGGTAGAGGTTTATGCGTTAAAGTCAATCGAGCTCGATCTATACGAAGGTGAATTTGTTGTAGTTTTAGGACCTTCCGGTAGCGGTAAATCTACGCTATTAAATATTTTAGGTGGATTAGACGTACCTTCGAGTGGGCAAATCGTCTTTCATCATCGCGACTTAACGAACGCTAGTGATGCAGACCTCACGCGCTTTCGGCGAGACTGCATTGGTTTTATTTTTCAGTTCTACAATTTGATTCCTAGCCTCACCGCACGGGAGAATGTAGCACTAGTTACAGAAATAGCACGTCGTCCAATGTCGCCAGAAGAAGCACTATCGAGAGTTGGATTAAGCGATCGCATCGATCATTTTCCTGCTCAAATGTCTGGAGGCGAACAACAGCGAGTCGCGATCGCCAGAGCCATTGCTAAACGTCCAGAGGTGCTACTATGTGACGAACCAACAGGCGCGCTCGATTTTCAAACGGGCAAACTTGTCTTAGAAGTTTTAGAACAAGCCAATCGTGAATTAGGCACAATGACAATTGTCATCACGCATAATGCGGGAATTTCAAGAATGGCCGATCGCGTAATTACGATGCGTAGCGGTCAAATTTTGAATATTCGTCGTAACGAATGCAAAGTAGCTCCGGCTGAATTGGAATGGTAAAGGGCAGGCACGATGCCCACCCTACCTCTTAAAATATTCAATCGAGTAACTCTACGCGCGTCTTAACTTTCTAGAAGAAGCCTTTTCAATTGGGTCGATACGATTAGCGATGATAGCGGTGGGAATCATGGGTAAACCAACGAGCAGACAAATGAGCCATTGATTCCAGTTAAGGGGTGCTGTAGCAAATAAGGTATTCATTATGCCCCACTGACTGAAAATGATTTGTAAAAGCACAGCAGCTACAATTCCGAGAACGATTGCACGAGCATCGCTAAAAGATTCTCTTCTTCTCCCACGCAATCGACTGGCGATCGCAATACCAAGTTGACTTAAACTGATGAGATAAAAGATTCTTCCCGAGACAAGCGCTTGAATTGCCATTGTCCGAGCTAAATCAACGTTTCCTGTATCGCGGAGTACCCATTCAAACATTCCAAAAATTAGAATCCAGTTAAACACAGAAATAAGGACAATTCGCTGCACTAGCTTACGCGATAATAGTGGCTCATTAGGGTTACGCGGTGGCTGCTGCATGACAATTTCCGACTTGGGTTCAAACGCAAGTGGTACTGTCATCGTAATTGAATTCACCATGTTCAACCACAGAACTTGTAACGAGAGAATAGGTAAAACTCGCGCCAGTAGCACGCTAATCAAAATCGTCATTGATTCACCGCCATTCACAGGGAGAATAAACGCGATCGCTTTCAATAGATTGCGATACACCGTGCGTCCTTCTTCAACTGCGGCTTCAATCGACGCGAAGTTATCATCGGTGAGAATCATGTCAGCGGCTTCTTTAGCAACTTCGGTTCCTGTACCGCCCATCGCGATTCCAATATCTGCTTGTCGCAGCGCAGGAGCGTCATTGACGCCATCGCCGGTCATTGCGACAATTTCACCTTTAGATTGCAAAGCTTCTACTAAGCGTAGTTTTTGCTCGGGCGCAACCCGCGCGAACACCGCACCCTCTTCTACCGCGTTAGCTAGTTCGCGATCGTCCATCTGCGCAAGTTGTTGTCCGGTAAACGCAATGACTTCTTCATGATGATTAAAGCCCATGCGTTGTGCGATCGCCTGCGCTGTCACCGCATGATCGCCCGTAATCATTTTGACTTGAATTCCTGCTTCTTGACATGTTTGTACTGCTCTAATTGCCTCTTGACGCGGCGGATCGATCATCCCTTGCAATCCGATAAAGATTAACCCTGCAGCAATATCATCGTGATCGAGCGACTTTTGCTGTGCTGGCACAATTTTTTTAGCGAAGGCTAGTACTCGTAAGCCCTGATGCGCCATAGCATCAACTTTTTCTTGAATTGTCGCTGTATCGAGCGGCTGAAGTTCTCCTTGTGCATCCAACATTTGCTCGCAACGCTGTAGCAGTGCTTCCACCGAACCTTTTACATAAATTATCCTTTGGGAATTGCTTCCTACTTTTTGCCTTTGTTCGTGCAACGTTGCCATGTACTGAAACTCAGATTCAAAGGGAATCGCATCGACTCGCGGCATCGTTTCTTCATGGCGATCGCTTAGTCCTGCTTTGTTTGCGGCAATAATCAAAGCTCCTTCGGTTGGATCGCCGACAACTGTGTTTTGTCCATCTTTGACTTCAATTTGCGAGTCATTACACAGCAAACCTGCAATTAAACATTCGCGCAGTGCAACATTGGCGTCAAAATCTGCTGGCTTTTGGGCAGATGCGCCGTCATTTACATCTGTATCTACAACAATTTCCCCTTCTGGATTATACCCGCTACCCGTAACTTTATATTGCTGTTCTCCTGCATAAATTGCTTGCACCGTCATTTGGTTTTCGGTCAGCGTTCCGGTTTTATCTGAACAAATCACCGTTGCACCACCAAGGGTTTCCACCGCCGGTAGCTTGCGGATAATCGCATTGCGTCGTGCCATTCGGGAAACACCAATTGCCAATGTAACTGTGACAACAGCAGGTAATCCTTCTGGAATCGCACTAACGGCTAAAGCAACCGCCGCTTCGAACATCTCGACTATCGAGTTACCGTAGCCAATACCAACCGCAAAGGTTAAAGCAGCAACACCCAAAATAATGTACAACAACGTACGGCTGAAGCGGTCGAATTTGCGGGTGAGTGGAGTGACTAAGTTAGTTCCGCGATCGATTAACTGCGAGATACGTCCAGTTTCAGTGTCTTGGGCGATCGCAACGACAATACCTTTTGCTGTACCAAATGTGACAAAGCTACCCGCATACGCCATGTTGGTACGTTCGGCTAAAGGTGCATCAACTTCTACTTGTCGTGTCGTTTTTTCTACAGCAACCGATTCGCCCGTTAGCGCTGACTCGTTGACTTGTAAGTTGCGTACATCGATTAACCGTAAATCTGCGGGAACTTTATCGCCAGAGGCAAGTAACACAATATCGCCAGGAACAATCTCTGTCGAGGACACGCGCACTTTCTCGCCGTCACGGATAACAGTTGCTTCGGTTTTCACCGCTGAGGCGAGTGCAGAAATTGCGCTTTCAGCTTTCGCTTCTTGAACGTAACCAATAATGGCGTTAATGAGAGTAACGCCCCAAATCACTCCAGCATTGACCCAAGAACCGAGTAATGCTTTAATCGCACCTGCAATTAATAAGATATAAAGCAGTGGTTGATTAAATTGCAATAAAAATCGAACGATTGGGCTTTTCCCCGGTTTTGCTTTTAACTCGTTGGGACCGTATTTCTGCTGTCGTTGCGATACTTCAGCAGAGGATAGACCAGTTTTAGGGTTACTGTCTAAGCTTTGAGCAACTTCCTGTAGAGGTAGATTATGCCAATGATTTTCCAGCAATTTTTCTTCTGTTGCTGTCATGTGATTTGCCCCCCGACACTGTTACTGGCAGTTGAGTTATAGATTAAAGTTACACTGCAAGTCATTCTGTGTTTGTAAAAACCGTCATCTTTATTACTTTATTCAATATATATGATGGAAAAATGACAATTTTTAAAATATTAAACACTATGTCTTTGTACCTATAGCATATAGCTTGTAGCTAACTTATACTTGACGCTCAGGCCATCTTCTATTCTGAAACTCAGGAATTATCTCATAAAAAAAGTAACTAAATACAGATATTTTTAGACAGCAAAGTTGATATGTATAGCTCATTTGTTAGCAATCTTGACCTTCAAAGCCCAATGGAAGTTTCGTTTTTTTATCAAGTAACATTTAGCACATTTGTGCAAGCGAGTTGGTTGTGTACGCAAAATACAGGGCGAT
The DNA here is from genome assembly GCF_002939305.1 of Chroococcidiopsis sp. TS-821. Lineage (NCBI taxonomy): Bacteria > Bacillati > Cyanobacteriota > Cyanophyceae > Chroococcidiopsidales > Chroococcidiopsidaceae > Chroococcidiopsis > Chroococcidiopsis sp. TS-821. The sequence continues at coordinate 127,138 of NZ_MVDI01000005.1, forward strand.
CGCTCGTTGAGTTTTTTCGTCCCTCAATTTTAAGAGGACCAATTACCGATCCTGTTCCCGTCTTCCTAATTATCATGGCGATTATGCTCGTTGCGCCGTTGTTATTCGAGCGAATCAAGCTACCAGGGATTGTCGGGTTAATTTTAGCAGGATTAGTCGTAGGTCCTTATGGTCTTGGACTTTTAGAACGCGATAGTACAATCGTTTTACTTGGTACGGTAGGGTTGCTATTCTTGATGTTCATGGCTGGTTTAGAAACAAGCCTTGACGATTTAAAGTACAACGCTAATAAAGCCGTCATATTTGGCATAGCAACTTTTGCGGTTCCCATGATACTTGGAACTGCGAGTATGTCGCTTCTTGGTTATGGGTTACTCGCCTCAATTCTAGTTGCTTCTTGTTTTGCGTCACATACTCTTGTGGCGCTACCAATTGCGATGCGGCTAGGCGTGATGCGTACGCAAGCTGTCACAACAGTGCTGGGAGGAACCTTAATTACAAATGTTCTAGCTCTCCTAGTTTTAGCTGTTGTTGTTCGCGCCTATCAAGGAAGTCTGACGCTAGGCTTTTGGTTATTTCTAATTCCCGCTTTAACGATTTATACTTTTGCTACTTTATGGGGAGTTCCTAAAGTTGGTCGCTGGTTTTTTCGGCGGTTCGGACACGACGAAAGTGCCGAATTTACATTTGTTGTTGCAACATTATTTATCGTATCTTACGTAGCCGATTTAATTGAAATTGAACCAATTATTGGCGCCTTTTTAGCAGGAATTGCGATCTCACAGTTGATTCCCCAGTTGAGTCCGTTGATGAACCGCATTCAGTTTATTGGTAATACGTTATTTATTCCATTTTTTCTGATTTCTGTGGGAATGCTCATTAATCCTGCAATTTTGTTGAGCGAACCGCGCTCTATGTTAGTAGCAGGAGTGATGACTTTTGTTGCGATTGTTGCCAAATTTTTACCCGCATGGGGAACAGGAAAAATCATTGGCTTGCCATTTCCTAGTGTCATGTTAATGTTTGGGCTTTCGGTAGCGCAAGCAGCGTCCACTTTAGCAGCAATTACAGTTGCATTTGAAATTAATTTAGTCGATCAGCTGACGGTGAATGGCACGATCGCTATGATCTTGGTAACGTGTATCGCGTCTCCTTGGGTCACAACGCGTTGGGGGCGCGAAATCAAACCAGCTGCTTTCACTCCTACAATCGAAACAACGCAGATTGGCGATCGCATTTTAGTTCCTGTTGCTAACCCTAATACTGAGGATCATCTCCTAAAACTCGCCCTGATCTTAGCAAAAAAAAGTAACGGGACGTTGCTCCCATTACACATTCTTACAGATAACGGTGGACCAATTACTGCCGAGAAAAGAATTCAGCAACAACAACTCTTAGCAACAGCAGAAACCATTGCCCATGCGGCTGTAACATCGGTTGAAACCATCGGACGAGTTGATGATTCGATTGAAAAAGGAATTCTTCGAGCAGCACAAGAACGCGATGCTAATTTAATTGTTTGTGGCTGGAAAGGTTACTCTAGCTATCGCGATAACTTTTTTGGCAGTGTCATTGACAATATTATCCGGCAAGCAAGTGTACCTGTGTTAGTCGCGCGGTTTACGCAACCAATTAGAAATACAGATCGGGTCATCCTCGCATTAACTGATCTAGATTTTGCTTCATCTCAATTGCAAAAAACAATCGCTTTAGCCGAAACCTTAGCTGAGGAACTCAAAGCAACGTTAAAAGTGTTACACGTTACGAGAAATCCTCGCCGCAAAGCATATAAAGTGTCACCTCCTCTGCAAACAAAAGCTACAATTGAGCACGTACGGGGCAATTTTGTTACCCGCGTTGCCAGAATGTTACAACCTGACGATTTACTCATTCTCACATCCGGAAATCATCCTGATATTTTAAGTATGCGGATGCTAGGAACTGAACCTGAAGTGATTGCCCGTACTCACCAAGAAACTTCGATTGTTGTGCTGCATTTCCCACAAAAAGTATAAATTTAAACTCAGTAGCGACGCAATTAAGGCAGTAGCGATGAAACTTTTACGTAATCTATGGCAGCTACTCAAGGAGACAATTTCAGAGTGGCAGTTTAATCAAGTATCACTCCTTGCTGCATCTTTGGCATACTATACAGTTTTCTCGATCGTACCGTTAATGATTCTAGTCATTATGATGGTGGGAGCAATTTATGGCGAAGCAGCTGCAAAACAGCAACTTGTCGAGCAAATTCAAGGTGTTGTTGGACCAGAAAGTGCTGAGGTGATTGCTACAGCGATCGCTAATATGCGACAAGATGCTGCTGGTGGACCATTTCAGCTAATTTTTAATTTGGCTTTTTTTGCATTTGGCGCTTCTGGAGTTTTTGCCCAGATTCAAAACGCACTCGACAAAATTTGGGAAGTTAAACCAGTACCAGGAAAGCATATTACGCACTTTCTGCGTAAGCGATTAGTATCGTTTGCGATGGTGTTGGTGATTGCCTTTTTGCTACTTGTTTCTTTTGTTGCGAATACAGTACTAGCATCAGTCGTTCATGTTTTAAACGAGTTAACGCCAGGACGTGGCTACTGGTGGCAAATTCTCAGCTTTGTATTCTCTTTTTGTATGATTACATTCTTGTTTGCTGCCATGTATACTGTACTACCTGATGCCAAAGTTCGCTGGCGAGATGCTTTGGTAGGCTCGATATTCACTACTGTATTATTTATGTTAGGTCAATACTTTTTTGGTTTGTTTCTCAGTCAAACAAATTTCGCTTCAGCTTATGGTGTAGCTGGTTCGTTTTTAATTATTATTACTTGGATTTATTACGCTGCTCATATTTTATTTTTGGGTGCAGAATTTACTAAAGTTTATGCAAAAGAGCACGGCGCTCCTATCGTACCAGAAGAATATGCAATTCCCATTTCTGAAGATTTTCCCCAAGAAACCCAAAAGCGCAAATCATCACCAGGTTTATTAACGAATTTCCGTCGTAAGTGTATGCGTGCGTGGCATAGTTTAATTGGTAGAAGATAGTAAAAGAAGGGGTTAGGGATTGAAGTTCAGAGGTCAGAATTTATACATTTGAAAAGATAACTAAGAGAAAAACGCAAATTAGCAAGATGTCAGCATTCCTTCCATTGCGGCACAATTCGAACAGAGCTAACAAGCAGCATTTTATTCAAAATTGTTAATTCCTAGTCTGATTTATGAGCGAATCACCGATTAAACCTATATGGAATCGACTAAATAATTCAGCGTTAGTTCGAGTTCTGCTACTGATTGCACTAGGCTGGGCGATCGCTCAAATACTAGCTTATTTTGAACACGTCATTGTCACTTTTATTTTTGCAGCAGTTTTTGCGTTTCTTCTTAGTTATCCTGTGCGCTGGGTAGAACGTTTTTTACCTCACGCTGTAGCAGTTATTATTGTCTTTCTTTTAAGTATTTTTCTTTTACTGGCAATAGTTTTCACAATTGGTTTAGCAATTTTATCGCAAGGCGAACAACTCCTCAATCAAGCTCCAGAATTATTAAACAGTTTTTTACCAATAGTAGAACGAATCGAACAACTACTTCAGCGATTGAACTTTCAAGTAGATTTTAATGCAATTGAAGAACAACTTCGCAATCAAGCTTTAGCAGGGCTAGGATTTGGCTTTGCTACTTTGCAAGCAATCGTGACGAATATCGTTGATTTGATTATTATTGCAGTCATAGCACTATTTATGTTGCTCGATGGTAAAAGACTTTGGGATTTTCTTTTACAAGTCTTTCCACCGCAATTTCGTGAAAAGTTGACTCGTGCGGTTCAACATAATTTTCTTGGCTTCTTTTGGGGACGGTTTTTGCTGTCGCTGTTTTTTGGCGTATCAGTTTATCTTGTCTTGCTACTACTGCAAGCACCTTTTGCTTTACTGCTAGCAGCGATCGCTGGTGTCTTCGATCTCATTCCAGGGATTGGCGCCACCATCGGAGTCACTTTAGTATCAATAATCTTGTTACCTCAAGGAGTGTGGCTCAGTTTGCAAGTTTTAATCGGTTGCGTTCTTTTGCAACAAGTTGAAGAAAATGTACTGATGCCAAAAATTATGCAAGGTTCGCTGAATGTCAATCCAGTCGTGATGTTTTTTGCCTTGCTAGTAGGCGCAAGAATTGCAGGTTTAGTTGGAGTTTTTCTCTCGGTTCCAATCGCTGGCGTATTAATCAGTTTATTTGAATTAAACCAACTCAAAGCTGAACGCAAAGAGGACAAGTAATCATTCTTATTTAAACAACTCGACTTAAACTTCTTTCCATTCTTCACTAATTTCTGGACTATAATCGGTATTTGGATCGTAAATGACTTCCTCGCGAACAACTTTTTGATGGGGATGCTGCCACTTATCTAAAATATCAATAAATAGAACTTCTTCTAACCAGGTTTTGGCAATTACAGTTAAAGGTAATGCCATGACTAAGCCTAATGCACCGAAAAAACCTGCAAATAACAGTTGTGCTGTTAGTGTAATCGCTGGCAGTAAAGCTACTTGGTGCGCCATAACTAATGGAGTTAGCCAGTAACTTTCAATATTTTGAATAACAACGTATAAAATTAAAACAGCAATTGATTTCCACGGAGTATCGAGTAAAGCGATCGCCATCGGAAAAATGGCGCTTAATGTTGGTCCAATATTTGGAATAAAGTTAAGTAAACCGGCAAGAATGGCGTGTGCTAAAGCAAGTGGTACGCCAATAATCCACAAACCCACACCGCTTAAGACTGCAATAAATATTCCTTCAATGACAGCACCAACTGCCCAACTTCCTAAAGCTACATCGCACCTCGTCAAAATCTCATCAACTCGACGGCGATAAAATGAAGGAAACAAGCGAATTAATGATTGACGATACGGCTGCGGCTGTGCTAAGAGCATCAGCGTCAATACAAGTACTAAAAGGAATTGTAAAAATGCTGTAATCGAAGTTGAAAAAAAGTTAACTGACTGACCGAGTAACTGAGTTGCGATCGGCTGAATTTGTTGAATTAGGCTAGTAAAATCAGGTAAATTAGCCGGTAAATTCGGAAACCAACCTAAAATTTGCTGCTCTAACCAACTTAGCCATGTCTGTATTCTCGCAAATCCTGTTGGTAATAAAGCGATGAGTTGTTGAAACTGCTCGATAAATGGAGGTACGATGAGCACGAAAAAGCCAACAAGCAGCGCCAGCAAACTCGTTAAAGTAATTAAAACTGCCCAGCCGCGTTTGACGTTCAATCTTTGCAGTTGTAATACTAACCGATTCAAAGCTGTCGCTATGACAACTGCCGTAAGTAAGAGTAAAAGCAACTGCCGAATCTGCCAAAGGATGTATAACGAAATTAGCAGAACAATTAAGCCAATCCATCGACCAAAATTCACAGTAAACTTTACTCCTCTGACTCAAAGATTTTTGTGGCAATTTCTGAACTCAGCGATTTCCATTTCAACCATAACACTATGACTAAATCTCAGTGCCTATCCTAAGCATTAACAGTAAATACTTAAGTTCAATCAACTAAGCATAAAAATTATACTACGTAACTTCACTGTTTTTGGAGGCTAATTTGCTCGCATATTCGACTTTTTCTGCTTTTCTGTCACTTTCTCGTCACAATTGTTTCAAATACTGATCGTCAGAAGTAACTAGCTTAATAACTTGATTTGATAGTGTTAATTTTTATAGCAACTCTTTAACTGGGTTTTGCTGAATTATAAATCTTACAAAATGGTCTAACTTTTAGTTCCGATGCAATCCAAATCCTAACAAGTAACTGTAGTCTTGAGGTAATTAGTATGCAGGGGCAACAATCTCATCGAAATTCTTTCATCGCTGAGAGAAACTTTAGTAATTCAACTTATGTAGAAGTAGCGCAGAATACACCATCCTCTAATCAAGTTAATGTACCGAACAATGCTGTTAGCTTCTGGGGACCCCTCAGCTTATTGACTGGTGGTGCGATTTTTCTGACAATGTTAGTTAAGTTGCGTAAAAATAAGCAGAGCAATATTGTGGTCAATTTAAAACAACTCAATAAGATTCCTTGCAGCAACTGTCGATATTTTTCTAGCAATCCTTATCTCAAGTGTGCCGTAAATCCTAAAATTGCTTTAACGGAAGAGGCAATAGACTGTACAGAATACTGTCCTCAAGCTAACAAAATGTTTCGTTAAATTATACAGGCAATTTAAGAAATGCGGCGTTTTGTGTGGATTCAAGTTATTATCAGTGTTATACTCATTGGCTTTTTTACGATAAGTTTAAATGTGAAAAATACAGAATCGCATGAAGAAGTCAAATTGACACAAAGTGTAACCATCAAAGATAATCAACCCACTTATTCACAAGCGATCGCCACTCCCCAAGAAACAGTAAACCTTGCGCAAATCAAATATCAGCCTAATTATGAAGCGATCCCAGTACATCCCACAAATTACGGTCTAAGGCTAACAACTGATATTAACGGCGTTCCTGTTTATAATCAACCAATCATTGTTTTACACGAAACTGTAAGTTCAGCGGCGAGTACAATTAATTTTTTTCAAACACCACATTATGAAGAAAGTAAGCAAGCAAGTTACCATGCGTTAATTAAATTAGATGGAACAGTCGTTTATCTTGTCCCACCTGAATTTCGAGCTTTTGGCGCAGGAAATTCCGTTTTTGATGGTGCGTCAGGTCCAGAAGCAGTAAAAACCCATCCAAATTTTCCTCCTTCTGTGAATAACTTTGCGTATCATGCCGCACTAGAAACACCACCAAGTGGTAGAAATAATGCGCGAAGACATAGTGGTTATACAGAAGAACAATATCGATCGCTAGCCTGGTTAATTGCCCAAAGCAGCGTTCCAGAAGACCGAATCACAACGCATCGCGCCGTAGATCGTTCGGGAACGAGAATCGACCCGCGTAGTTTTAATATGAATAAATTTTTGCAAATCCTACGGGATTACAGACAGCAAAGTTTCAGGAAGACGTAGAAACAAAACTTTTAAATTTTTTGCAACCTTTGAACCTTATGCAGCTACAAAAGTACACATTTTTTTCGAAAACCTCGATCTTTAGGTAGAAGATGAAACAAGTGAAAAACTGATCTATTTATATAGGAAGTATTGCTTATTGACAAATCGCCTAAAACATTTTGTTGATTTGAATACACTTTTTTCCCATTCATTGGCTGGAGGAGTAATGGATCTACAAGATATATTTCATTGGCTCTACATTTTGGGAATGGCGGTTGGTGCGATCTACTTTATTTGGCTCAGTAAGAACCCACGTGGTGTACCCAAATATGAGTATTTGGTTGCGACGTTTATTCCCATTTGGTCAGGACTAGCTTATCTTTCAATGGTTTTACCACATGAAGAATTAGAGCAAGGAAAAATCGCTGTTGCAGGTCAAATTACTCACTTTGCACGTTATATAGATTGGGTTGTCACTACACCACTACTGTTACTAGCCCTAGCGTGGACAGGAATGCATCGTCTCCCAAAAAAAGATTGGACGCTACCTGCTGCACTAATGATGACGCAAGTAATAGTTATTGTCTGCGGTTTAGTAGCTGACTTATCTGTTATTCCTTGGGTGCGATATCTCTGGTACATTAACGGCGTTGTTGCATTTTTAGTCGTCATGTGGGGAATTTGGGGACCTTTACGTGCCAAAACCCGCAGTCAAGGGAGCGAACTATCCAATTTTTACGATCGCCTAACAACCTATTTCACCGTGTTGTGGATTTGCTATCCTGTCGTGTGGATTCTTGGACCTTCAGGATTTCGAGTTTTTGACCAAACAATTGATACTTTCTTGTTTTGTTTGATTCCCTTCTTCTCCAAAGTTGGATTCAGCTTTTTAGATTTGCACGGACTGCGCAATATTAGTAGCGGCGTGACCGCAACTGGTACAGACAGTGCCGTCGGAAACGTCATGCAGTTTTTCTTAGGAACACCCAAGCGTCGCCGATTGTCAATGCAAAGAAGAAGCTTCTACTGACGCTCTTTGTCGTTTTCTAATTAAATGAGGAAACTCTGAGCGGGGCTGTCAATGGTTAATAGTTAAGGGCTACTAACAATTAACTATTAACTATTAACCGCCTTGACAAGATGTTCGGAACTTCAATACAAGTGCTCTAGTGTAGGAATTGCGAGTCACTAAACTTTCTGCATACATTAGAAGATAAGTGAATTTACGCATGCCAGAGCTTTAGCTAGTACAGCCTACGAATGAACAAAAGTCGACTTTCATGGAAGTTATTTATCTTAAGTACGCCGATTGCACTGCTTTTAGGAGGATGTGAGCCTGCAAGAGAACTTATCTCATCGATCCCTGGCGCGGATCGACTTCTGAATCAACCGCTACCTTCGGTTCCTGCACAAGCCCCAAACATTGCCGAAATGGAAGCGGCAATTCTTGAACAAATTAACGAAATTCGCGTGGAGAACAATTTACAACCGCTAGAAAATAACGAACGCTTAGCCCAAGTTGCGCGCCAATACAGTCAAAGAATGGCACAAGAAAACTTTTTTAGTCATACAGGACCCGATGGCGATACTCCAGCGCAACGCGTGCGTGACGGCGGAATTGTATTTTTGATAGTCGGCGAAAATCTGTTTCGGAGTACCAATATTTCCGATCCTGTACCCGCCGCAATCCAAGGATGGATGGAAAGTCCTGGACACCGCGAAAATATCTTACGTTCTGTCTTTGCAGAAACAGGTGTGGGCGTTTGGCGCGAGGGAAATCGGTACTACATCACCCAAATGTTTTTGCGATCGCTTCTTTAATCGTATTGTGCTTTAAAGTGGCTGCGTGTGGGTGAGCAGAGGAGGCAGAGGGGAAAATGACGATTGTTTTTTAAAGGTATTAAAAAAATTGTTATGGTTAAATTTGGCTACCATTGCTCGCACGAACAATTTAAACCGAGTACGCTGCTGCAATACGCGCAAGCAGCTTACAAAGCAGGATTTCAACGAATATCATGTTCGGATCATTTTCATCCTTGGAGCGATCGCCAGGGGGAAAGTGGTTACGCCTGGTCTTGGTTAGGCGCAGCAATGCACGCCGTCCCCTTGACTTTTGGCGTTGTTTGTGCTCCGGGACAGCGCTATCATCCAGCAATTATCGCCCAAGCCGCAGCCACCTTAGCCGAAATGTTTCCCGAACGCTTTTGGGTAGCTTTGGGTAGCGGTCAAGCTTTAAACGAGAAAATTACAGGCGATCGCTGGTTAGCAAAAGACGAACGCAATGCCCGTTTGCAAGAGTGCGCTGAGATTATGCGGGCGTTGTGGCAAGGTAAAACCGTCACGCATTACGGTTTAGTCCGCGTAGAAGAAGCCAAACTTTATACTCGCCCTCAAGTTCCGCCCAAAATCATCGGTGCCGCAATTACACCACAAACCGCTGAGTGGTTAGCCAAATGGGCAGACGGGATGATTACAATATCGCACCCCCACGAAAAGTTAAAAGAAGTCGTCGAAGCATTTCGGCGTGGAGGCGGGGAAGGTAAGCCGATGTATCTTAAAGTACAGCTTTCTTATGCAGCAGACGAAGCAACAGCACTTGACGGCGCTTACGATCAGTGGCGAACCAATATTTTTACAAGTCCAGTGTTAGCCGATTTACGCAGTCCGCAGCAATTCGATGCGATCGCCGATTTTGTCAAACCAGAAGATATGTATCAATACGTCCGCATTTCCCCCGATCCGCAACAACACATCAAATGGTTACAAAAAGATATTGAACTTGGCTTTGAAGTCATCACACTCCACAACGTCAACCGCGAACAAGAAGCGTTTATTGAAGTCTTTGGCGAAAAAGTTTTACCCGCACTTCAGTAGGTAATAGATCTTTTTTCAATCACCAATGACCAGCTACCAATTACCAATTACCAACCTTCACGTTTATTTATTATCTAATTATCAGGAGTTATATGCGTATCACCGTTGGTCCACCAATTTTAACCATCAATCATGGTGGAACATTCATGGTCACCGATCTAGATGGTCAAATTCAACAAGATGGTTTTTTGGGGATTTTCGCCGAAGACACGCGTTTTTTGAGTTACTATGCTTGCTACGCTAATAGTAGTTCGTGGGTGCGTTTGCGCTCAACAACAACGACTTACTACGCATCGCGAGTTTATTTAGTAAATCCAGAAATTATTACCGAAGAAGGAGCAATTCAACAAAACTCGCTGTCGCTAATCATTAGCCGTACCGTTGAACACGGAATTCATGAAGACCTAGACTTGACCAACTACGGACTTAAACCAGCAAAATTCACGCTAGAAATTGCGCTACGCTCCGACTTTGCGGATATTTTTGAAGTCGAATCAGGACAACTTGTGCGACGGGGATGCTTAGAAACAAATTGGGATATTGAAAAAAAAGAACTGCACACAAGCTATAGGAATAAAGATTTTCTCCGCGGTTTGATTTACCAACCGCGCAACTATGACTCGCAACCCCACTATGCAAATGGTCGGATTAATTATGAAATTGCGCTCCAACCTGGTGAAAGCTGGCACGCTTGTGGAAACTACATTTTAGTTGAAAATGACCGCAAACGCGAACCGATTCATATTTGTTACTACAAAGCCGTTGATGAGGAAGTTAACACCGAGTTAGAACATTTATATCGCCGTTGGTTAGATACAGTTACTGAAATTAAAGTTGCCAACGAAGAAGTGTATCGAGCGTATCAGCAGTCAGTCAGCGATACAGGAGCCTTGCGGTTGTATGATTATGACTTTGGTCCTGATGAGTGGCTACCAGCGGCGGGTGTACCAAAGTTTGTGACGCTGTTTGGACGCGATAGTTTAATTGCAACGCTGCAAAATATGATTACGCATCCTGCTTTTGCACGCGGGACGTTAAAGAAACTCGCGCAGTTACAAGCTACCGAAAAAGATGATTGGCGCGATGCGCAACCAGGCAAAATTCTACATGAAATCCGTCAAGGCGAACTTGCACATTTTCAGAAGATTCCGCATACGCCGTATTACGGAGCCGCTGATACAACAGCGTTATATCTCATTGTGCTACACGAAGCTTGGAAATGGACTGGCGATGATGCGTTGTTGCACGACTACCGCAATGTGATATTGGGATGCTTAGAGTGGATTGACCGCTATGGCGATCTTGACGGTGACGGTTTTCAAGAATATGAAACGCGATCGCCCAGTGGTATCGAAAACCAAGGTTGGAAAGATTCAGGAGATGCGATTGTTTACCCTGATGGTAGCCAAGTAAAAGCGCCAAAAGCTTTGTGTGAATTGCAAGGTTACGTCTTTGATGCGTGGATGCGCGTAGCAGAAATTTTTGAGTATCTAGAAGAAGGCGATCGCGCGCGCCATTTCCGCGCTAAAGCCGCAAAGCTGCAAGCACAGTTTGAAGCAACCTTTTGGTGCGATGACATTAGTTTTTATGCATTTACACTCGATCCTGATAAAAAACCCGTGCGGACGATTGCGTCAAATCCAGGACATTGTTTGTGGAGTGGAATTGTTTCTCGCGATCGCGCGGCGCAAGTTGTGCAAAAATTACTTGCACCAGATATGTACAGCGGTTGGGGTATTCGGACTTTATCGGCGAATAATCCGGCATTTAATCCTTTTTCTTACCATCGGGGGAGTATCTGGCCGCATGACAATGGCATTATTGCCTTAGGGTTCAAGCGCTATGGCTTTAAAGAAGAAACCGCGCGACTAGCACGCGACCTTTTCGAAGCAACAAGCTATTTTGCTAGCTACCGCTTACCAGAACTTTATTCTGGAGTTGAGCGATCGCCTGGTGCTTTTCCGGTGCCTTATATTGAAGCAAATGTCCCGCAAGCATGGGCAGCTGGCTCAGTATTTCACCTGTTGCAAGCAATTTTAGGTTTGCAAGCGGATGCTCCGCACAAGTGTCTTTATGTCGATCCTTGTTTACCGCATTGGATACCAGAGATTACCCTCAGCCGTTTAGAAGTTGGCGACGCTTGTGTTCAGTTACGCTTCTGGTTGGAAGACGGAGTAACGCGCTGGGATGCAACTCCGCAAAAGGGCGAGATTGAGGTTAAGGAAAAATCTTGGCAGCCTTGGGATGTTGAGGTCGATTAACGAACCACTAAGGCACAAAGCGCGCAAAGTTTGATGGAAGTTTAGCGGTTGAAACCGATAAAAGCGATTAGCTAAAAGCTAACAGCTAGTCGCTCATAGCTCTAATAATGAGGTACGTATGCGATTACGTCCAATCATCATTTTGATTTCTTTGGTTGTTCTTGTCGGGTTTATTGCGTTTCGCATCGAACTCGCGCTTCCTGGAACACCACCGAGTCTTTACAACACCTATACACCATTGACAAAGCCGACATCGCAAGAAATTGGTTCGTATGACGTGTTGGGTCATACGATCGGCAAAGCAGAAGCTGACCAACTTTTGCAAACAGAGACAGGAAGACAAGAACTTTCACCGGAAAATGGTGCGGTGGAAGTCACAGAAGAACTTATCAATCTCGGTCGCAAAGCGTTTTATTTAGAAACGTTTGGCAACGAGTATTTGTTTACCGATGTCATTGGCATTCTTGATGGACCTTTGAATCTTGCTAGTTTGAGTAAGGCAATTTTGGCACTAGGAGGAAAACCAACAACAAATTTACAAATTACACTGGACAAAGATATTACAGTAGGCGATCGCACCTTTAGTGCAGGGACAGTATTGAATACTGGTCTTGATGTCCCCAAAGGTTCGCTGTTTCCTTTAGGAATTCGTTCGTTTGTCGATCGGGGTAAAGTTCGCGTTGGTGTAACTTGTGCGCTATGTCATGCGACGGTAAGTTCCGAAACAGGACGTGTTTTAGAAGGTGCGCCGAATAATGATGTTGACACAGGTTTAATCATTGCATTTGCAAGTAACTCTGCTGCATTATTTCGCCAAGCGAGTGCCAATCCCACAGAAATGCCGCCAGGCGATCGCATCTACATCAACAAAGACGGACAAGAAGCCCGCTTACCCGATATCCAAGCGATGGAAGATGCGGTTGATACCGACTTACTATCATGGCCTCCTGGTAACTTTACCTCGAATGGAGACTTAAAAAATAATCCTTCGCAAATTCCTTCATCCTACACCCAAGGTTCTTGGCCTTATAGCTGGAGTGGCGTTGCTTCTGTAGGTTGGTTTCACGGATTAACGACACTCAATAACGCTGTATTTGGTGTCAATGCCGATCCCGCAACAACGGCTGATGTCGGAGGCGAACTTTTGGGAGTGGATAAAGAAATTTATCTGGGTACGATGCTGCAAAATGCTTCAAATCCTAAATTCCGCTTGCCCAACAAAGTCAAACCATCAGAATTTTTTGAGAAAATCGATCCGACACCAGGAGAACCAGGCTTCAACGAAGTAATCAAAATGCCAGAATACCCAAAAGGTAGCGTATTCATGCAAAATGGCTTAATGGCTGCTTCTCCAGGATATAAAGTCGCCGAACAAATTAACGCCATGTCGGCGTATCAAAACACGCTAGCACCACCTCCATATCAACCAACAAACGATATCGAAGTCTTAAAACACGGTGCTGCGGTATTCAACAAAGCAGGTTGCGTTGATTGTCATAGCGGACGCTACTTTACAAACCACGATGTGATTGCCCAACGCGAACTTGGTACGCAACCATCCCGCGCCCAAGCATCAAAAGGTTTTGCCAAGCTATTTGTTCCACCCCAAACTTATCCACCTAACGTATCTGTACCCTTACCGCCCGATCCTCCGGTTATTCCAGTTCCCACGGATATCATGCCTCAAGAGGATCTCGACTTAGCCTACGCGCAAAGCGATCCTTTAGGAGGATTCAAAGTTCCCAACTTGATTGGACTTTACCTCAGCGCCCCCTACTTACACGACGGAGGTGTTGCTGCGAGTTCAGAAGCCCTCAAACCTGATAAAAAAGGCTTTAAAGTTGCAAACCCCGACCAGTTAGGAATGGCAGGTACGTTGCTACAAGGAATTCAACCCGATCCTAGTGCCAGTCTACGAGTCTTGGTAGACCGCAATTTGCGTAAACCTGTCGTTGCTGCTAATCGTGCAAATCCTGACTTGCAACGAGTAAATGTCGATGGTAGCGGTCACAACTACTGGGTAGATAGACAAGCTGGTTTTTCTGTAAAAGACCAAACTGACTTGATTCAATTTCTACTTTCAATCGATGACGACCCAGAAGTGCTACTTGATAACTAACTCTAGTCATTAAACTTACAGCAGTGGGAGTAAGGGTTCTGGATAGCACCAACTCGGTATATTCGTAGCTATCGATTCTCCCCTGCTTTTCGAGGAGAACCAAGGATATCCTGCACGTAAAGCATTTTGATTAAAACCATAATTACCGCAGCAAGCGGGGTAGCAACTAATGCACCCAGTACGCCAAACAAACCTCCCATAGCTAACACTGCAACTAGCGTGACCGCTGGTGGTAAAGAAACAGTTTTTTCCTGTACAACTGGTGTGAGAACGTTACCTTCGAGTTGTTGCACGACAAGATAAAAGATGGCAACATAAACAGCCTGCATGAAGCCTTGGCTGATAGCAATAATTATTGCTGGAAATGCAGAAAGAATTGGTCCAACAACCGGAATGAACTCAAGTAATCCAGTAATAATACCCAAAATAAGTGCAAGTGGAACACCAAGTATTGTTAATCCAACACCAACAACAATACCAATCGCAATCATAGAAATCACTCGTCCTAAAAGCCAACCACGCAATATTTGGATGACACCAGCAATGACTTCTTGCGCGCGATCGCGTCCTCTTGGCGGTACTAAATTTATTAATCCGTTACGATAGAGATTGGGTTCAACTGCAAGAAATATGCCAATAAAAATAACAAACAGTGTATTTGCTAATCCTTCTAAAGTGAGAGCAAACGCATCAACAAATTGATTAAATAAGTTAGATATTGGCAAGCCGCCATCACCACCAGGGACTTGCTCAAGTAATTGTTGACCCCAATTATATTGAGCTAAAAAAGTTTGTAATTGATTGATTCCTAGCTGAATTTGTTGGACAAACAATTCAATCTGACTCAATACTTCGGGAATAAAAAACCACCCACTAACGCCAATGACAGCAACAATAAGCAATACAACTACAACTAATGACCATTGCGCGCTTAAAGGCGTGTAACGAGCTATTGGTTTTGCTAGAGTCCGCAGAGCTACAGCAAGCAGCAATCCGAGAAAAATTAATAATAAAACATTGATAATTGCCCAAGCAAAGAGCAGCAAGACAACAAACAGCCCAATAATTCCGACTGCGATGAGCAAGCGTTTTAGATATTCCCAAATATTCTGCTGAGACACGCGCCCGACTTCCTTGCAGTTAAGATGCTTTGCAGCATATCAAATATCACGCTCTAATTAAATATTTTTGAAGAATTGAGTCATTAAAATGCTTGCGTGACGCAATATTTTTGTCGTCTTCTATCTATAGGAGGAATTTTGTACAAAACAGGCACATTACCACACTGTTGGAATTCTAATGTTACAATGTCATAGTTAAATATATGTTTTGATTAAATTAGTTAGATTTACCCGTCGAACGAACGAGCAATTTCATGACCTAATAATTGAAGTCTTTAAAAACACTTGGTTGAATCAAAATTGCTACTTAAAAATTATAAATCTTGTCTAAAATCTACCAAATCAAACCCGCGCAGGCGAGTTTTGTCTGTGTAGGCGCGATTTCTAATCGCCCACTTCAACTGAACGAATGAACATAATTGGAGATTACAAATGCAGCTGACAAGAATCATTGCCAGCGTTGTAGCAGGTATTAGTACATTAGGAGTTGCTGCGTGTGGGGTACAATCCACAGAACAAGTTTCTAGTAGTGAAAACGTTACTCAATCACCGCGATCGCAACTAGCAACTGCGAATCAACAAGCTTGCACTTTAGTACCACAAGGCGCAGGACCGCAAGGACAAGTAGATGTCCGCGTCGAGGAAGTCGCTACAGGCTTAGAAGTTCCCTGGGGAATCGCATTTTTACCCAACAATGATATGTTGGTGACCGAAAGACCAGGACGAGTGCGGTTAGTCCGTAATGGTCAACTACAACCTGCACCTGTCGCCACAATCAACGTAACTGATAGCGGCGAAGGTGGGCTACTGGGCATTGCAGCCCATCCTGACTTTGCACAAAACCGACTCTTTTACGTATACTACACCGCCGATCGCAACGGAACGCCAATCAATCGAGTCGAACGCTGGCAATTATCGCAAGATGGTACCAGCGCCACCGCCGATCGCGTCATTATTGATGATATTCCGGTTGCACTATATCACAATGGCGGACGCATCCGTTTTGGTCCAGATGGAATGCTGTACATCGGTACTGGCGATGCGCGTAAGCCGGATATTTCTCAAGATGTTGATAGCTTAGCAGGTAAAATCTTGCGAGTGACACCCGACGGCGAAGTGCCACAAGATAACCCATTTCCAGGTAATCCTGTATACATCAGCGGAATTCGCAATACCCAAGGCTTTGACTGGGCAAATGATTCCACGCTGTGGGTAACAGATCACGGTCCGAGTGGCGAACTTGGTAGAAGCGGTCACGATAAAGTTAGCGTTGCTAGCGCAGGTGATAATTTAGGCTGGCCTATCATTTATCGCTGTGAGTCTCAAGAAGGATTGGTAACTCCATCATTAGTTTGGCGCGAAGCTGTACCTCCAGGAGGTGCAGCAATCTACACCGGAAATGCAATTCCTGAATGGCAAGGTAGTTTAATGATTGCGACACTGCGATCGGAACATCTACATCGCGTCGTCTTCGACCCTAATTCTCAACAAGTTCAACAACATGAAGTCTACCTACAAGGCGAACACGGTAGGCTACGCGAAGCGATCATGAGTCCTGATGGCGAACTTTATATTACAACGAGTAACTGTGATGGTAGAGGTAGCTGCCCTGCCAGTCAGGATAAAATCTTACGCGTGACTCGGTAAGTCAGAAAAACAAACTTCTTTCAAAGGCTGGGAATTAACAACTGATAATAAATTATCGGTAAAAAGATTTACCAGCCACTACATATTATGCCAATAGTCTGCGTCCTATTCCTCATAAGTTTCTTACAAACAAAACTCGTCCCCAAATATGTTTAAGGACGAGAATTTAAAGTATTTGTATTGAGCTTATTACCGACACAAAAGTACTGCTTACATTCGAGCGATGATATCTATTTGACGGTCAACGACGTTTTCTCCAGGAGCAGGCGGAGTACCTTCAGGTGTTGATTCAGTATCTTGTGGCTTTTCATCTATCTTGTTTTTGTCTAATTCATCAGTAGCGAGATCAGGAGTGAGTGCACCAGTTGTATCTTTTGAGTTGTAACCTGCTGGAATGTCGCGCTTATTTTGTTCTGAAGTCATAATTTCTTTACTTAATGCTTCGATATTAAGTTTTCAATTGGCTGCCCCTCAAAAGCATCAGTCTAAAAGTAGAGATAAGTGTATACAGCAATTGCTAATAGCCCATTTCAGTTTTTCAATGAGCTACTTTTTTAGAGCAAATACAATAACTAAGGACGCGAGCAAAAGCAAATATATCGAACAACGTATCACTAAAGATAGACGATGATATAACAACTATTTCCTAGAGTGAACGGCATGGAGCGATAGTTAAAGAAAGAACGGGGAAACTAGCAATGTCTATCGATATAGCTGCTAAACCTGTAGATCCGCGCCAACAACACGATCGCCCTCCTTATCCCGCACAGACTCAACCCACTCCAGGATTAGAGTCTAAGATGAAACCCAAACCTGATTATGGGCAGAGTTCCTATCAAGGAAGTGGAAAGTTACGAAATCGGATTGCATTAATTACAGGAGGAGACAGCGGAATTGGTCGTGCTGTTGCAGTTGCGTTTGCTAGAGAAGGGGCAGATATTGCGATCGCCTATCTCAACGAACATGAAGATGCTGAAGAAACAAAAACCGTCGTTGAAGATTCTGGGCGATCGTTTTTAGCAATAGCAGGCGATCTTGGCGATGACCAACATTGTCAACGCGTTATACAGGAAACCGTAAACCGCTTTGGGCGCATTGATATCTTAGTCAACAATGCGGCATTTATGGGAAAAACCGTCGAAACAATGGATGAATTCACTCCAGAAAGAGTAGAAAAAACCTTTCGGACGAATATTGTTTCCATGTTTCATATGGTTAGACACGCTTTGCCACACATGCAACCAGGTAGTGTCATCATCAATACAACTTCTATTCAGGCTTATCAACCAGAGTTTATGATTCTGGATTATGCCGCAACCAAGGGTGCAATTGTCACATTTACAAAAGGATTAGCTCAGAAACTCATTCACCAAGGCATCCGCGTCAATGCAGTTGCTCCAGGTCCAGTATGGACACCGTTTATTCCGCAATCATTTAGTGCTGAAGCAACCGCTAAGTTTGGTCAAGACTTTCCTATGAACCGACCGGCTCAACCAGTCGAATTATCTCCTGCATTCGTTTTTCTGGCTTCAGAAGATGGACGCTATGTCTTGGGAGAAACATTGGGCGTTACAGGTGCTGGCGGTATTCCCTAAATAGCTGTTTTGTCATGTACAACTGAGTGCAAAACAAATAGTCCTGTCCTGCTTAAATTGAGGACAGGAATTCTTGCAAGTATCAGCCCTTGTTTCGTATTGAGGCATAATTCTTTTAGAGTTATTCTTTAATAGCTGTGCTTGACTTCATGATGAAGCTATTCGGCATTGAGCGATAAATTGTCTGCTGAGCGATCTTTATGCAAAATTCCGAGGAGCCTCAGAAACCTTATCGTCAGATTTTAGAGCAGGAGATTAAACAAGCACTCGAAGAGTTAGCCCGTCCTGCAAAAGGTTTATTTACATCAGGTCTCCTTGCTGGCATTGGAATTGGTATAAGTCCCTTGCTCGTAGCTGTGTTACTCACTCATGTAGATGGTACGCGCTCTGAGCTAGTCATTGAAATCTTAGTTGCTAATTTTTATACAATTGGCTTTATTTTTGTGGCTTTATTTTTGTCATTTTAGGTCATACCGATCTCTTTACCGAGTACACAACGATCGCCATTTTGCCTGTCCTTGATGGTCGCGCTTCGATCAAGTCATTAAGTCGGCTTTGGGGGCTGATTTACATTGGTAATTTAGTTGGGGTAGCACTATTTGCTGGGTTTGCTACCGTTATTGGTCCCGCGCTGGGAATTGTGGAACCTCAAATTTTTGGAGAAATTGCCCGCGATCGTGTCACTCACTCCTGGTGGGTAATTCTTTTTAGTGGTGTACTAGCAGGTTGGCTAATGGGGCTACTCTCGTGGCTGATTGCGGCTGGACGTGACACGATTAGCCAGATTTTTTTTGTCTGGCTCATTGTCTTAGCGATCAAGTTTTGCCATTTCCACCACTCAATTTCAGGATCTGTTGAAGTTTTGGCAGGCATTTTGACGAGTACCCTTGGAATTACAAGCCTCTTCTATTTTTTACTGTGGAGTACCATTGGAAATGCCATTGGCGGAATATTTTTTGCTATGTTGGTGAGAAACAGTTTAGTTATGTCTAGCACTAAACGCAGTTCTAATCGGCGCTACGACCAACACCAGCAGGATTCTTACAAGCAACGTCATCGGCGGCGATAAATAGACTTTCTCTTTCCCAACGCAGATAACCCACAGTTGGTAAAACTATGAAATTAAGCCTTGAAGGGACTAGATTTTTTACTTTTTACAGCGATCGCTTCTATTGAAATCAACGTAACGATAAAAAACTTTCTTATCGGCATTCTGAATCGATGGCAGCTTCTGTATTTAACAGCTACGCCTGAAATGTAACTCATATTTAGATTTAGAGATTTAAAAACATCAACCAAAAAGCAGAAATCATCTTCAAAAGATTAAATTTTGATGAAATTGGGCTAAGTAATATAGTTGCAGGAGTAAATTTATATATTTAGTATGAAGTACACCACATCAGCAAAGTAGTGCTTGAAATCTGAAAATTACCAGAGTATAATTTATGCCTCTAGGTATAAATGTTAATCACTCTTATTTTATTTAACCTCTGATTAACTGGATTTTAACGACTCGACGGGAGACACTGTGTACTTTTGAGGTGATACTATCAACAGTCGCCTTAAGATCATGGAACGTCTTACGCGAGCTTTACCATCAGGTGGCATCTGAAACTTTGTTGGTTTAATACTGGCATTAATACTATTTTTTACGAGCCTTGACCTTTTGGGTGAAGGTTTTGATTTATTGGGTGACGATGCAGCAGAAGCACTGCTAGCAAGTACTGCTAACCCAATTACAGGCTTCTTTACTGGGATTTTAGCTACCACACTGGTGCAAAGTTCCTCAACGACAACTTCTTTGACAGTTGCGCTTGTCGCCGCAGGAACAATTACTCCTCAAGCAGCAATCCCTGTGATGTTGGGGGCAAATATTGGGACGAATGTAACCAATACGATCGTAGCGTTAGGTCACTTTCACAATAAAGAGGAGTTCAAGCGGGCATTCACTGGCTCAATGGTGTTAGATTTTTTCAACATCATTGCTGCTATCCTTTTTTTAGTCATCGAAATATTCACGCGGTTTTTATCTTGGTCAGCGACAGGGTTGACAAATGTCCTCGTTGGTGTTGGTGCGATCGATCTTTTCAGCCCACTGGATTATATAGTTGATCCAATCGCTGGCTTTATTGTTGGTTTAACTCAAGAGACAGGTTGGATTGTTTTAATTATTGCTTTTGCTTTGCTGTACTTTTCCTTAAGAGGACTTGTTAAAGCCTTAAAAGCAATCCTTAACGAAGACTTACAAGAAAAAGTCAAGAAGTATCTGTTTGGTTCTTGGTGGCAAGCAATGCTTTTTGGACTTGTCATTACAGTAGCTGTCCAAAGTTCAAGCATTACAACTTCCGTAATTGTACCAATTATTGCACTAGGCGTTGTGCTGGCAATGCAAGCCTTGCCGTACTTTTTGGGTACAAATATCGGTACTTCCACAACAGCTTTGATCGCAGCAATGTCATTAGCAACAGATGGAAGTCCTGAAGGGGTAGCATCACTAACAGTGGCGTGGGTGCATATGGTATTTGATATCTACTCAATTATCTTGTTATACCCGATTAAGTACACGCGGAAACTACCTGTATGGCTTGCCGAAAAATCCGCAGATTTTGTGACAGCAGGACGAGTTGCAGCAATTGGTTACATTGCTTTAATATTTTATGCTTTGCCTTTTGGGGCAATTTGGTTAACGCAAGATTGGGAAGTTGCTACATTTTATGAACCTGTCGTTCCGCAAGAAGTAGAACAGCTAGAACAAGAAACACAAGCAAGTGATGGCGCACAAGCGCAAGACGCAGCAAGTGAAAACGAAAACAGTTCTGATACAGAATAATTCTGTTAGCGATCGCTTACCAAAATCATGCCGCAAGATTCATCAAAATCACTTAAAAGAGAATTGGGTGTAGTAGGCGCAGTTGCTCTCGGTTTAGGCTCAATTGTGGGCACTGGCGTGTTCGTCAGCACAGGAATTGCTGCGGGTATAGCAGGACCTAGTGCGATCATTTCGGTGGCGATCGCGGCGTGTGTAGCAGTGTGTAATGGCTTAAATAGCGCCCAATTAGCTGCGAGTCATCCTGTCAGTGGTGGTGCTTATGAGTATGGTTATAAATACCTTACCCCGTGGCTAGGATTTACAGCAGGGTGGATGTTTTTGGTGGCGAAATCAGCTTCAGCAGCGACTGCGGCTTTAGGTTTTGCCGGTTACTTATTGAACGTTTTGGGAATAAGCGATCGCACTTACTTAGTACCTACAGCTTTAGCCGCAGTAGTCGCGTTGACGTTAATTGTTTTGAATGGAGTAAAGCGCTCCAACGATGTCAATATCACTATTGTGTCAATCACGCTGCTATCGCTGATTTTCTTTATTGTGGCAGGTTTACCAACAGTTTTTGCAACTAATGCCAATTTCACGCCTTGTGTCGCCGATGCAGATAATCCAATTGGTTCAGTTTTGCAAGCTACTGCATTAATGTTTGTCGCTTATACAGGATACGGACGAATTGCCACTCTTGGCGAAGAAGTCCAAGAACCACGAAAAACGATTCCCAGAGCAATCATCATTACTCTTGCCACAACAATGTTACTTTATATCGGCGTTGTTGTTGTCGGTATTGGTTCGGTAGGTGCGCAGACCTTGGGAGAAGTCACCAGCGAACAAGTTGCACCTTTAGAAATTGCTGCACGTAGTTTTAATATTCCTGGAAGTGGTTTCATTTTAGCTGTTGGTGCTGTTACCGCAACATTAGGTGTCTTACTCAATTTAATTTTAGGTTTATCGCGCGTGTTATTAGCTATGGGGCGGCGTCAAGATATGCCTAAATTTGTCGCTAAAATGAATTCTTCACGCACAAACCCTTACATTGCAGTACTGATTATGGGCACTGCGATCGCCTGTTTAGTTTTGATTGGTGATGTCAGAACAACTTGGTCGTTTAGTGCGTTTTCTGTCTTAATTTACTATGCAATTACTGATTTATCAGCATTACAAATTTCCGATGAAGATCGACTTTATCCGAAGTGGATTGCGTGGGTCGGTTTATCCGCTTGTCTTTTTTTAGCTTTTTGGGTAGAACAACGAATTTGGCTAGTAGGTGTTGGCTTAATTATTGCTGGATTAATCTGGAATGCGGTCAGAAAACTAATATTAAGCTACACCGATAATGAGGGTTGAGTCATTAAGATTATTGTAACTTAAAACTAGTTACTAAGCACTAGCAACGACAAAGTTAGCGTTAATAGCTGTGGTTCCTTGGTTAAAAATTGTTTGCGCGTAATCTGTCCAAACGCCTTGTCCCCAATAACGAAAACAGCTTGTTTGTAGTAGTAAGTTATATAACAAAGCTTGCCGATATTGAGGTTGTTTTGTATCTACATTGGGACGTTCAACTTTTTCATGAAATAAAGCACTCAGTTGATTCATGGGGCTTAAAACATTTTCATATCCTTCTACCCAACTGATATGATTTGTCCAAGAAGCTCCATCAATATGAAAGTTTGGATTAGCTTGTTTAACTTTTGCGATCGCATCGGCTACAGCGTCAGGAGTACATTCATCTTGCACTCTTTGCCAAATTTGATATTGCCCTGCGGCTTGACACGTTGGATAATCTTCAAATCGGCACCCAGCAGCTTCAATCAATTCTAAATATTCTGTGCCTGTTAATCCCACAACACGACGATCTTGCTCGTACCATACTTTCTTAAATGCTGGGGGAAATTCATTCATCATCACGCCGCCATTTTCACCATCTGCGATTTGCGTCACTAAAGGTGGTATAGAAACAGCACCAAGATTTTGTCGAGATAGTGTTTTTGCTTCGTAGTACGGTTGCATTTGCCCGACAAGTTTTGTATCAGAACCCTGAGTTTTAATTAATGCTGTTATACTCAAAGTTTCTCCCGTAGAATTACGGGCAATTAAACGATGCGGAAGATGTTTAAATTGCAGTGGTGCTCCTGTTAATGTTTCTACGGTATGCTCTTGAACGATGAGCCATCGATAGCCACACTCAAGTAAGGCTTTAATGAATTGATACAGCGTATCAGGGTGGTTTGGCAAGTGCATTTCAGGAGGCGAAAAACCTTTCACCCGCGCTAAAGCTTCCCAACCAAAAATTGCCGCGAAATGATGTTGCCATGCTTGAATGTGTAATTTAATATCTGGAATTGGAGTTGAAGGCACAACCGCGTGACTCCACATTGTTCCCAGCCATTCGACATACGGTTGGTAAGTGCGATCGCACGTAATGCGTTTGAGATTTTCCAAAATATCGCCGCGCCCCATTTGTTGCAAGCCCCACAACAAATTGCCAGAGTAGTCTAACATCACGCGCGGATTATACCCTTGACTCACTAACTCAGGGATAAAATCAGCCATCCGGCTATAGCAATAGCTAAAAGGACCTGCATTATGATTATCGCCTTCGTGCGGATGTTCAAACATATATTGCAGATTGCTGATTAAAGCACCATTAACACCCGCAGGAATTGTCGGCTGATGCATGTGAAGCGCGATCGCAAAACCAGCGGTGATGTCTTCTAGCCGAATGTTCGTTGTTGGTAGAAAGATCGGTTCTTGGTGCTGTACTACCGATGCAACTTCAGTTTCCCAACCCGAAATATTTGGCAATCCATCAATAATTTCTGGGAGTTGTGGTAAGTTAATCAATTGAGTGCTAGTCATAATGACCAAAAAGCTAAGTTCAACTAAACTACTAACTTTTCTTTGTCAATGCAAGTTTTAAATTCTCAGCAATAGCGATTCTAAAAGCCATTTGCTTTCGTTAACTCTATACAGCTAACAACGCTTTGATGATCGACAAAACAGCTAAGACTCAATACCCAATTGACGACCTGCTGCGACGGCGTTGGAGTCCGTTAGCATTTTCCGCGCGGATGGTTGAACCTGACAAGCTGCGCACTGTTCTAGAAGCCGCAAGCTGGGCAGCATCTTCTTTTAACGAGCAACCGTGGAGTTTTATCGTTGCAACTTCAGATAACAAGGTTGAATTTGAACGCTTGCTGAGTATTCTCGCCCAAGGAAACCAAGAGTGGGCACAGTATGTCCCAGTATTAATGCTGAGTGTAGCAAAATTGCATTTCGAGCGCAATGGCAACGAGAATCGCCATGCTTTTCACGATGTTGGTGCAGCGGCTGCAACCTTAGCTATCCAAGCGACTGCACTAGGATTATTTATTCACCAAATGGCAGGATTTGACGTTGCTAAAGCAAAGGAGATTTACGGTATTCCTGAAGGGTACGAACCAGTAGCCGCGATCGCATTAGGTTATCTCGGAGATCCACAAACTTTGTCAGATAAATTGCAGCAACGAGAAATGTCACCGCGCACTCGTAAGCCGCTAGAAACTTTTGTTTTCTCTGGTGGCTGGAACCAGCCTTCACCCCTAGTTAACCGTTCGTAATCGGTAAAATCTGCGGTGCATCGACACTGCGATCGCGCATCGTCGTCGGTAATTCTTGATGATAAACGCCTGAAGGCAATACCCCACAGCCACCATAACGTGCCATGACTCGTAGTTGTGCGAGTACATCTTCGCCACAAGCTTGTGTTGGTAATTCTTGCCAAAAACGAAAACCGCCGACATCAAGTAGTTTTAATCTGTCATACAAAACGCACCCTGCAATCCAAGCAACGCGATATTTGCGCGGGCGATCGCACGTAATATGCAAGCGTTGTTGAATGTGATATAAATTAGCAGCATTATGCAGTTTCCAGCGTTCCCAAGCAGGAGTATTTGGTTTTACTAATTCTGGTGTTACAGGAGTATCCCAAAATTCAATTTGCTGTTCGTGCAAGCGAATATCGTGAAGAAAGCTAAGCCCGATAAATGCATTACCAACAAAGCCGCATTTTTCTGCGGCGATCGCTACTAATAAATTATGGACAACGTAAGACTCGCAAATAACATCATCATCTAAATAAAGAACATAGGGAGAAGTTGCTTTCTCTAAAAGAAATTGACGTTGTTGCGCGATACCACGTCGTGGTAAATTTTTGTAGACAATGATTTGATGACCGTGACTTTCAAGCACTCGAACTACAGCTTGAACTTCTTTAGTTTGAATTGCATCTCGATCTTCAGTTTGATCGGAAATAATTATGCGAAAATCGCGGTAAGTTTGCGCGCAAAGACTTGTCAGCGTTACGGCTAAAGCAGCTGGACGGTTATAAGTAGGAATTAAAATATCAATCATCAGTTAGTTAGCCTAACGGCTGGTAATAGGTAACTGGTAATTGGATACAGATGTTGAGGTGTTTGGAGATAGTAGTTCTAAGGTTGCATTGATGACAGTTTCGGGTTCTACTAAGCGCAAACAGTGATGATGTCCTTCGGGGCAAATACTTTTATAACAAATGCGACAAGGAACGTCGTGAAAGATAACGCGATTAGGAACTTGCCAAGGAGTATGTTGTGGATTAGTTAAAGCGTATAAATCAACAACAGGCGTACCAACTGCGGCGGCGATGTGAACAGGCGCAGTATTGTTGGAAATTAATAAAGGGGCTGCGTCGATTAAAGCACTAAGTTCGCCTAAGTTAAGACGGTTAACGAAAGAATGCGATTGCGATCGCATCTTACCGCGAATGAATTCAACAAGTTCGATTTCAGATTCGGTTCCCGTGAAAACCACTTGAATGTCGTAATCGCGAACTAATTTTTCGGCGACAATTGCAAAACTTTCAGGAGGATAGCGGCGCGAAACCGCAGATGCGCCTGGGTGAATGACAACCCAAGGCTGTTGATGAATTTCTATTTCTCGCAATAACGATTGAATTGTGACTTTAGCGGCGTCTGGTATGCGTAGCTTTAAGCGTCGATCGGCAATGGTACTACCAACGCTAGCAACTAGATCGAGTTGGCGTTGCACTTCGTGACGGATAAATTGTTCCGGTTCGGGATCTTTAATCCAATGCGTGAGAAGTTGATAAGGATTTTCATGGCAATGCGCTAACGTCAATGGAATACCCGCCATATAGCATAAAAAAGCCGTTGGTAAAGGATTTTGACTGTAAACGGTGAAGATTACTGCTGCATCAAAATCGCGTTCTCGCAATAAATTAATAATTGCATATTCTGGCTCGCTATTTTTCCGAGGTGCAGTTGCTTTTAACCAAGGAGAATCATAAACGATGACATCATCAATATCAATTAATAAAGGCGCGATCGCACTTCCTGCACTTGAAGTCATTAAAGTAATATGGCGATCGCATTGCGAGTTTTTCAAGGCACTAATCGCAGGCGTTGTCATGAGTACGTCGCCAATTGTATCTAATCTCACGCACAAGATTTTTTTAGCGTCATTCCAAGTAGAATACATGGCAATTTAATGTGATGGTTGTTTCGTGAAAGTTTGATAAATCCGATTTACAATCGCCGTTGTCGAAATATTACTAACATAAGGAAGGATTTCTACTTTGCCACCTAATGATTCCACTAAAGGAACTTCCGGTAACATTTCTGGCGTATAATCTCCACCTTTAACGTAAATATCAGGACGTACAATTTCAATAAGTTCGCGCGGTGTTGATTCGGAAAAAGGAATGACATAATCGACACTTTCTAAAGCAGAGAGAATTGCCAAGCGATCGCTTAAACAATTCACCGGACGATTTTCACCTTTGAGTTGACGAATACTTTCATCACTATTGACGCCAATAAGCAAAATATCGCCTAAGTTTTTTGCTTCACTCAAATAAGTTACGTGACCGCGATGTAATATATCAAAACAGCCATTCGTGAATACAATTTTTTTGTGTTGTAGTTCTTGGATTAAACTTGCTAAGATTTTGCGACTATAAACTATTTTTTTATTACCAGAAAGTGACTGATGTAAAGCGGCTAAACTACAAGTTGTCGTTCCTGGTTGAGTGACAACAATCGCCGCCGCCGCAGCAGCAATCGACGTAGCAATTTCAACTTCTGTACCGCTTGCTAAAGCTAAGGTTAAACCAGCAACAAATGTATCTCCTGCGCCCGTTGTTTGACTGTTCCGCGCTGGTTGAGAAGGAATGAGGTAGGGGGACTTATTGCGCTCAAAAACAACCGTTCCTTCGGCGTCTAGAGTGACAGCAGCAATTCGAGTATTAACTAATTTTAGTAAGCTTGCTCCATTATCTACAATTTGTTGAATTCGTACTTCGCCTTGTAAAGCTGGTAGCGCAAGAAGTTGAATTGCTTGTTGATAGTTTGGTTTAATTGCTGTTATATTAATCGCGCTAAATTGATTTAATTGCTTAGAATCAACCGTAAAAATACGCGGATAAGTTTTCTGAAGTTGAGCTAAAGTTTGAACGATTCGCGGTGTAACAATTCCTCCGCCATAATCTGAAATAACGATAGCATCACAGCTAGGAAAAAGATGATGCAAATTATCAATTAATTTTTGTTCTATATCAAAATCAATACTTTCTGTACTACCGCGATCGCATCTTAAAAGTAACTGCGAATCTGAAGTAATGCGCTGTTTGAGTAAAGTCTTTCTATGTGGCGATGTCACCAAATATTGCGTTGAAATGCCTTGATGCTGTAGTGTTGCTTTGAGGCGATTTCCTTCGTCATCATCACCGACAACCGAAAGCAAGATCGTATTTGCGCCTAAACGATTCAAATTAGCTGCGGTATTTGCCGCACCTCCAGGGACATCCAAGCGATCGCCCATATCCACAATGGGAACAGGCGCTTCGCGACAAAGACGATGCGTTGTACCTTCTACGTAACAATCCAACATCGCTTCACCCAACACCAAAACTCGCAAGTTCGCCCAGCGATCGAGATAATTTTCAGCAATCATATTTTTAACTTTATAAATTTAATCAAGTGCTGTAATCACCTTGGCAGCGGCAGTTAAATCTTTCACAATATGATGCGGTAATCTTTGCCGAGATAATTGCCATTCGGTTTCATTACCGTTATCAATCAAGATAGTGCGACACCCCGCAATATTACCTGCTTCCACATCATTGAGAATGTCTCCCACAAACCAAGATTGCAATAAATCAATGTGGTTTTCCTGCGCGGCTTTTTTGAGTAACCCAGGACGCGGTTTGCGACAATCGCAATCAATCGCAAATTCTTCAACAATTCCCTGCGGATGATGCGGACAGTAATAAAATCCCGAAATCGCCACGCCAAAATCACCCAACACCCGCCGTAAATGTTTTTCCACTGCTACCAAAGCACTTTCAGAAAAATACCCCCGCGCCACACCCGACTGATTCGTCACAATAAAAAGTTCATAACCAGCCGCCGCCAACCTTTGCACCCCCTCCACTGCACCCGCACACAGCCGAATCTTCAGCGGATCGACATTGTAAGGAACATCCTCAATCAAAGTCCCATCCTTATCCAAAAAAACCGCCTTCACACTCCTCCTTCCTTTGTGCTTCACTAAGGCCAAGAACTCTCCTTCATCGGTAAAACCATAATCTCAGCAATCACCGTCTCAGCCGGTTGCATCAGCAAATACAAAACAGTCTGAGCCACATTCTTGGGATCTTGCAAAGTCGTCATATCAATATCTGGAAAACGTTCCGTCAAAAACGGAGTCTGCATTCCCCCCGCAACCACCGCCGTCACTTTGATATTGTGCGGTCTTCCCTCAACGTGCAACGCGTGCGAAAACCCCAACAAACCCCACTTACTCGCATGATACGCCGAAGCATTTGCCCACGCTCGCTTAGCCGCAGTCGAAGTAATGTTAACAATATAACCACCTCCCTGCGATTTCATCGTGGGAAACACAGCCTGCGACATCAAAAACGGTCCAGTGAGATTAACACCAAGAATGCGATTCCATTCTTGTACAGGCATTTCCTCAAGTGGAACCGTTAAATCGATCCCTGCATTGTTCACCAAAACATCAACTTTGCCATACTGCGAAATTACTTTATCCGTCACCGTTGCGACTTGTTCGCTATCAGCAACATCCAACGATACAGCGATCGCATCCTTACCGTTTTGCCGCAAATCTTGCGCTACTTTTTCAGCTAATTCCACGCGAATATCAGCAACAACTGTAGTTATTCCCGCATCAGCCAAAGCATGACAAATCGCTTCGCCTAAACCCCGTCCGCCACCTGTAACAATCGCCACTTTTTGCATAATTCATCTCCTGTTAGTCGTTTGTAAGTACTCTGGTAATTGGTAATTGGTCATTGTCGAAAATACCTATTACCCCTTACCCCACCAACTCCCTTTCCTGTTCTTGAATTTCGCTTACTGACAGCGGTACAGCTAATAACTGCCCTTCGACCAATTCGCACAGCAAATGCAAAACCATTAATTGCACTTCTTGAATGCGTTGCGGATCGCTTGCGGGAACTAGAATTGCCGTATTCGCCAGGTCTAAAAGTTCGCCACCACTACCACCAATCAGCGCAATACAGTGAATATTCTGCTGACGTGCGGCGTGAAACGCCTGAACAAGATTGCGCGATCGCCCGCTGGTACTAATACCAATCAAAACATCGCCAGGTTGCGCAAAAGTTTTCACCTGTCGCGCAAACACATCTTCATACCCGACATCATTCGACCACGCTGTGACTAATGCTGTATCAGCCGTCAAGGCGATCGCAGGTAATCCAGCGCGATACGCACACCGAAACCGCCCGACAAATTCTGCCGCAAGGTGTTGTGCTTCTGCTGCACTCCCGCCGTTACCGCAAATCAAAACTTTGTTGCCTTGCGCGAAGCAATGACTTAACTGTTTTGCTGCTAAAATAATCGCGGGACTTAATGCCGTTTTTGCCGCTTGGAAAGCTTGAATTGCTTCATTAAAACTGCTTTCCACGATCGCCAACTCATTAAAACTACTCTCGCATTGCCGACTACCTGCCAAGACCGATTCGTATAACGCCGCGATTTCACTCGTGACTTTTTCCCAAGTAAAACGCCCTTCGACGTGACGAATTGCTTGTCTACCGAGTAGTTGTAACAACGCTGGATTTTGAAACAAAAACGCCAAGCGATCGCCCAACATTTCCGGTTGATTCGGTGCTACTAAATACCCCGTTTCGCCATCTTTAACCGTAAACTTAATTCCACCAACGTTTGACCCAATTGCTGGAGTCCCGCACGCCATCGCCTCTAGGGGAGTAATACCAAACGGTTCGTACCAAGGAGTTGTGACAAAGACATCCGCTGCGCTGTAGAAATATTTGAGAATCTCGCGCCCCCGATTGCCAAAAAAGGTAACGCGATCGCCGATCCCCAACGAAGACGCGATCGCACTCAAGCGGGCAATTTCTGGCGTTATTTGTGGGTTAGGAGTCTGCGACTCGCCGCCGACAATCAATAACCGTGCTGCGATTCCATGCTGTTTCACTAAATGAGCAAAGCCGCAAATTGCATTATCAACGCCTTTACGCGGTACTAAACGACCGAGTTGCAAGACAATCCGTTCATTAACAGGTAAACCCAAAACCAACCGCGCTTGCGATCGCTCGATTTGCCAAAATTCTCCACGATCGACTCCACAAGGAATTACCTCAATCTTGTTCGGATCGGCGTGATAGAGAGTCAGTAAATCTTCGCGGTCTTGGGGACACTCGGCAATAATCTTGTCAGCTTCGCGCACGATGCGGTCTTCAATTGCAAAGCGATCGTCAGGAAACTTATCCGCATCGCCTTGATAAAAACGACGGACGCGCCCTAATGCATGAAACGTCACGACAAACGGAATACCTTTTTGTCGCTTAATTTCCGCCGCGACTAGCGCTGACATCCAGAAATTGGCATGAATCAAGTCATAATTCCAGTGGCGATCCATAAACGCGATCGCCGCCATGGTAAATTCTCCCATGTACGGTAGCAACGCCTCTTTCGGCATCACCTGAGTAGCACCGGCGGTAATGTGGACGATTCTCACGCCGTTATGCCACTCGACGATTTCCGGTAACTGGGGGCGATCGCGTCGTGTCAACACATCAACGCTGTAGCCAAGTGCAGCTAAGTGTTTTGCCACCTGACCGACGTAAACATTTTGACCGCCACTATCGGCTCCGCCAAAGATACCTAAAGGAGTGGCGTGTTCGCTAATTAGGGCAATGCGTTTCGTCATTGAATCAACTTAAGCGATTGATAAACGTTCCACAACCGATAAAAATGCTGCATCCCAATCACGGATAAACCGTTGGATATTAAAGCGTTGTTGCGCTTGTTTTTTTGCACCCGCACTTAGGCGATGTGCTAAATCTGGATTGGCAATCAGTTCTTGCATCCGTGCCATCAAGCGATCGATATTCGTATCGACATAACCTGAAACTCCGTTTTCGACAACTGTGACTAATTCCGTCGTTGCTAGACCAACGATAGGTAAACCCAGCATCATCGCTTCGCAGACGGCTAAGCCTAAACTTGTATAGCGTACAGGGTGAAAGAAAAAGCGATATTGAGAAGCAAAAGCTGGTAACTGTGCGTGCGGAACTTCGCCTAATCCACCTAAAGATTCAGCATCCATCCCGACTAAATCTAAAGGTATCGAGTCGCGGACTTGCGTAAAAATATCAACTCCCAATCGGCGTCCGCGCCTGCGCAAATCGTTGGTGACAACCAAACCTTTCGCGAGTTCTCCGCTGTAACTAATATTTTCAGGTACAACCACACCATGCTCGATAGTGCGACTTGGCGATCGCCCGTTATCCCACATTAAGCGATTAAAATCGGTAACGTGAATTAACAACGCATTTGGATCGTCAACGATATGTTTGGTATTCGTTGGGTGTTCCTGCGGCGGATCGTGTTCTAAATAAAGGCAAGGTAACTGTTGCTGTGACTGCGACAAAATTTCGTATTGATCGTGCAAGTAATTTTTGCGCGACTGAAACAAGATACAGTCAAAATCTAAATGACGCACTTCCTGCGCCGGAACGTCATGTACGTTATCTCCCCACGCAAAGCCAGGTAAACGTCCGCCATAGCCTTCAGGTTTGCCAGGTAATACTGGTAAATAAAATTCATGGTTTGCCTGCGTGAGATAGTAAAGATAGCTGCCATGAATATGCCAAGTGAAGATTCGCATTGCTTAGAGGTTAGGGGTCAGGGATCGGAGGTCAGGGGCTACTGTAGATGGAAAGCCAACAGCATCTAATAAATAAAGATGAGGGTCGATTTTTGGTAAATCTTCTAAAGGTGGTTTGACCCAATGCGACAAAACGCTACCGCCAAATTCTTTTGATTGCCCTACACGGATTGGAATTCCGGCTAAATAACACAGATAGGCTAATAGATAAGGAGACTCAAAGCGATCGGTAAAAATAATTGCGGCATCAAATTGAAGAGTGTATATTTTTTTGATTAATTCTGTTTCTTTGGTTACATTTTGCCAATTTGTTGTATAGAAAATAGTGCGTAACCCAATCGTGTCAGCTAAGTCTTTGTTTGTTATCAGTAAAGTCATCGCAGGGTAAGCTATCCTTAACTTATGCAATGCAGGCATCACCGCCAGATCGCCAACAACGACAACGAGTAAACGCTTGACCTTTTGCCAATCAATTTGCATAGGCGACCTCGCGGTGCAAAAGGTCTTGTACTTCAGCTATGACAGCCGCTACAGTATCAGCCGTAGAAGGCACGATAACTCGGTGGCGATCGCGATTTAACGGCGACCAGCGTTTGGGGTCAGAATTTGTGAAAATCACAACACTGTTGACTTCTAAAGCAGCGGCTAAATGCGAAACTCCCGTATCGTTGCACGCCAACAAAGCCGCATTTTTGAGTAATGCGGCTAACGCGCCTAAACTTGTTTGTCCTGCTAAGTTAATTGCAGACTTCTGCATCAACCCAGCAACCGTTTGAGTCAAATCTGCTTCTGCGGCGGTTCCAGTTAGAACAACTTCAAACCCCATTTCGCTTATGGCGTCAGCAACACGCGCAAAAGCCACAGGCGACCAACGGCGATCGCTGACACTCGCGCCAGGATGAACGCAGACATATTTCCCTGGTAACAAAAAACGAGTTTCAGGAATTTGCTGTAATTCCCACCAGTCTGACTTTAACAGTGGAAATTCTAAGTGTTCGCCTTGTAACGGTACACCTAAAAATTCCATCAATTGCAGATGTCGTCTAACTTCTGGCGCGGATTCTGGATAAGCTAAAAATCGTTGAGGATCGGGGCAATAATGTTCTGGCAAGAAAAATCCAGCGTTGACTTTTGCACCTAATAGCACAGTAAATGAATTAATGACAATTCCACTACCATGCATCTGAAGTGCCAAATCAAATGCTTGCGCTTGCAGTTGTGCTAAACCATCATGAGTGCGTTGCGGCGAATGCCATCCTTCGGGAATTCCTGGATAGCCAGGAAACGCTAACCATGCATCTAAGTAGCAATCGAAGCGGCGCACAAAGCTTTGCGCCCAAGGTAAGCCAATCAGAGTAATTTCCGCTTCTGGTAACGCAGTTCGCAACGCTCTAAAAGCTGGTACAGCGCAAAGGAGATCGCCCAGTCCTGGTAAACTACGTACTATTGCTACTCGCGATGGATTGCCAATGCGATCGCTCACACTCATAAGCTTTCTTGCCTCTGTATGTCAAACCATCTTAGAGAACTCAACCAGGTTATACATTGTGCAAATGCACAATTATTAAGTTCTTAAAGCAGCAATTATTTAGACAAATGCCCAATCAAAGTTGTGAGTTAAAAAAATGTTCTGAAATACTTCCTTGTCTTACTCGTTATTGATGGATAAAATGTATGTTGGTTTTGACGAGCAACCTTCCACGCCACTTTCTTCAAGATCTGTCTAATATTAGTAGTAAGTTAGTATCCTTTCGCGGATTTCTACTAGGGCTAAATTATGCAATCGATTCAGTTTGGTGAAGCAAATCATAGGCCAGATTACGATACTGACTACGATGCGTGGTTGGCTCGTCAAATACATAGTTTACAGCATGCTCGCTGGCATGAAATTGATGTTCCTCATCTGGTTGAGGAGTTAGAAGGATTGAACAAAAGCAATGAGCGAGAGTTAGAAAGCTATTTAATAGTACTACTCGCGCACCTTCTTAAGTGGGAATATCAACCAGATAAACGTAATGGTAGCTGGGAGGCATCAATCAACAATAGCCGCAATCGAATTGCCAAGTTGTTTAAGCAGCAAAAATCGTTAGAAAAACGAGTGGCTGAATTTATTCCTGAAGCTTATCAAGAGGCTAAAGAATGGGCAAGCAAAGAAACAAAATTAAGAATAGATTTATTTGCCGAACCTTGTCCTTACTCAGTAGAACAGTTACAGGATAAGAATTGGCTACCAGAATAAAACTCGTGCTTTAGATAGTACCAACTAATCTTTAGGACGCGGAACAAATAGCCGAGAAGCCTGTGGTTGACTGACTAGCTTGTGCCAGAGATGTTCGTAGCTACGTGTCATATGTTCTACAGTAAAAGAAGCTTGCGCGATCGCTCTACCTTTTTGCCCAAAATCCAAGCGTAATTCGCTATTATCTCGCAGACGACACAGCGCCGCCGCCAAGCCAGCAACATCATTTTTATTCACTAAAAATCCAGTTTCACCATCCCTTACAGCTTCTGCAACGCTACCAACACGAGTTGCGACTACAGGAAGCATCGCTAGCATCGCTTCTACAATCGCTAGGGGGAAGCCTTCCGATCGTGATGGTTGGACATAAATATCAAATTGTGATAAATAGGGACGGGGGTTATCTAACCAACCGACGAACTCGACGCGATCGCCGATTTGTAAATCAATCGCCAATTTTTCTAATGCTGTTCGTTCGCCACCTTCACCGATAATGACTAATTTCACGCCATCCACCAACGCGATCGCGCGTAGCAGTACATCGTAACCCTTCATTGCATCCAACCGCCCCACGCTACCAATTGTTATCTCTTCAGTCTTGGTGGGAATATGTATAGTATCAGGAACGCCATTCGGAATCGAAAGCACACTATGACGACCGAGGGCGTAGAAATCTTCAAGTAATCTTGCACTTGCTTCACCAACAGCAACGCTAGCATCCACTCGCAAACAAAGTACCCGCGTTCGCCACCACGTCAGCAAATCTGTAGTTCGCAACGGTAGTTGATCGACTCTCACTACTCGTGTATGAGGTAGCATGAGTGCAGCAAATTGTGCGATCGCACCTGCCCAAGGCGTACAAAGATTAATATGCACCACATCAGGATGGATAGCTAAAAATGCCGCTAAATGTGCAGGTAGTGCATATCTTGTACCAGGGATAACATATTTTTCGGCTTGAGGGCGTTTTTGGGCGATCGCGTCAACGACAACTTGAGATGTCCCTAGAATAACGATGTCAATATTATCTGCTACCGTCGCCACTAAGTGACTCAAGCTGATTTCTGCGCCACCAATTCCTGCTGAATCTGTGTAAACAACGACTCGAAGTGGGCGATCGCCATTAAATGTAGCTGATTTCATAATGATACTTATTCATCTATGCTGGTAACTGGTCATTGGTCATTGTCAAAAAACATCTATTACCTATTACCCATTACCCATTACCAAATTATTTCTATTTATCCATAGTGTTATACCCTTGAAGTTTCCTTAGTAGCAGTGCCAACCGAATTTGTACAGCATGATCGAAACAGCGGGGATCTAAGCCTGTTAGCGAAGTTAATTTATCGAGGCGGTAATTCAACGTGTTGCGATGAATCGAAAGTTGTTTTGCGGTTGCAGAGAAACTACAGTTTTTCTCGAAAAATGTTTCGATCGTCATCAGTAATTCTGGTTCAGAGTCTAGCGGTGTGAGTAAATGCTTGGCGAGTTCTACTTTTGTTTGTTCGTCAGCTATACCAATAAATGCCGCAATTCCTAAACGATCCAAGCAATAAACTTGATTATTACCGTTAAAATGATGACCTAGTGAAAGCGCCATTCGCGCGTCTTGGTAAGACCGCGCTAAACCCAGAATACCAGGATGATAGCGACCAATCCCAATACTGACAGCTGCGCCTGTATCATTACGCAAACGCAATAACAGCGAGTCACCTGCACGTTTAAGCGCGGTTAAGTTTGCCCATACAGCGTTGATCGATTCGGTATTTTTGCCATTTTCTGCCCAACTACCTAAATTCTTTGTGTCGCTGGCTTTTAAAACTGCGACTTCGCCATCACCTAAATGGGCACAAATTGTATCGTCGGGCAAATGAAAAAAGCTGACAACACTACTAATTACTAGTTGCGCGAGTCGGTGTTGATGCAATTCAGTTTCTGTGCGATCGCCAACATTGATTAAAATGACCGCGCGCGGAGGTATTAAATTAAGTCCTAACAGTTTTGCCTGACGCAGAATTTCTGTTTCATCGACAATTTGACCGTGAAGTAAGTCATAAATAAACTGATTCTTTAGTACTTGCTTATTTGATTGATGATTCAGGACTGTTGCCTGATTAATGACTAATTCTATTAAGGCTTTTGCTAGACGTGGCGATACAGTTTCTCCGCTAAATGATTGTCCAACAATGACTTCACCTACCTCAGTTTTGCAGTATAAAGGAACGCTTATATAATCATTTGGTTGAGCGGTGCGGTCGAGAATCTTACCTACTCGCTCTAATTCATTGCTAGCGATGATAATATTATTTTGATTGATAACGATCGCCTGCGCATTTAAAAGTTCAGTTACCGTATTAGCAACGTTACGCGCAACTTGAATAAACTGTGTTGTATTAACAGAAAATTTAGTATTCACTGCACGTCTATTAATTAAAAGATTCGAATTTTCTTCGTATTTTCTTACACTAAATATTTGTGGGAGTGGCGCGTTTAATTTTCTTTTTTATTATTCAATATCTACTATAGGTATATCTGCGTCATATTTATGAATCAATTAATACTTTTGTTTGTATAAAACAGCCTTTTACCTATTCTAATAACAATTTTATTTATGTGTAGTGTTATTACGTAGAGGATTGCAAAAAAATATAAAGAAATCCCTAAATAATAAGCCTTTTAAAAAGCTAATTTTAATTGCAACTATCCAAAGGTTTATAAATTACTTTTACCTGCTTTGATATATTACGTATATATAGACTTTTCTGATGTATAAAATACTATAATCATCATTTGATACCATTCTACTAAATGAGAACTATAATTATCTCCTCTGCTCCTAAAGCCCTTCTGCTGCTGAAGCTGCCTCTTTTTAGCCACTTCAAAGTAAAACGGTATGAGTTGTAAGAGTGTTTTACATTAAACTTTACTCAAACACCCGCAAAAGTCCTAGCAAAGGGCTTACAATGTTAGCCGATTAAGAACAAACTTATTTTCAGTTTGCAAAACTAGCTTGTAGCATTTGATAAATATCGAGATGTTGTTTGACAATAAAAGACCAACTAAAGCGATGGGCAAAAAGGCGACCTGTCGTACTGAGGCGATCGCGCAATTGCGGATTGCAAACGAGTTTAAGTAAAGCTTCTGTCAATGCTTCCACATCGCGCGTGGGTATAAATTCTAGTATCTCATCCGACAAATCAGGATCGGGAGGAGTCGCGCGAGTCGCGATCGTGGGTAAACCATGCGCCAGCATTGCGAGTAACGAGCCGCTTTTGAGCGTTACACCATGATTAAACGGTAAAACTCCTATATCAGCACCTGATAGGGAATAAGACGCTGATTTCGTCTCAACGTATCCTGTCATCGCTACTTGGCGAACAAGGTTCAGTTGAGTTATGAGTCCTTGTAACTTATTCCAATACTGCTTTGCTTGTGCTTCCGGTAACGCGAGACTTTCCACACCGCCGATTAAGATCAGCCTAACGTGCGGATTTTGCACGACAACTTTTGCGAAGGCTGATAAGAGATACTCAATGCCTTTGACAGGATGCAGAAAACCGAAAAAGGCAATAACTAAAGCATCTGACGACCAATTATAATGTTGCCGTAGTTGCTGCTTTGCTTGTTGGCGGTCAATCGGCGCGACTTCAATATTTGCCGCGATCGCGATTCGATGTAAACGGTTTGCATAGTGCGGTAAGCGTTGGAGAATCACCTTTTCTGCTGCGGCGTTGGTAGTAATAATTGCATCGCTACCAGTTAATAAAAAACCATCTTCGCGATCCCACCATCGCTGCTTTTGTCCCCATACTTTCAGCCATTCCATCATTTGAGGAGGAATAATCGGGGGTTGCCATTCCCACCAGCCATACTCGTGTACTGTCGTCACAATCGGTTTTCGGTAGCCGCAAATTCGCAACAGAAGAGGTAATAGGAAAATCGCCCGTTCAAAGCTGTATGTTCCGGCGGCGTGTTGAATGTGCAACAGGTCTGTTGGTGTTGCGATGATAGCCTGTACTAGCGGCAATAATTGCGTTAATCCCCAGTCTTTGACAACTCCCCTGACATCAGTTTCATCCGCAGGTGCTGCAACTTTGGTAGTAAGAACAATCGACTCAACGCCGTATTGAGCGAGTTCGCGGCGCAAACACATACTGTAATGAGCAATACCACAGCGATCGCTTTGATAAGCACCAGTAATCAGCGTAATTTTAGTCATCGACTCAGCAGTTCTAATCCCGCAGCCACAATTTGGGTGGGTGAAATATCCAAACACTCTAATTCATACGGGCAACTAAAGGTATAACAAGGATTACAGACTGTTGGACGACGCAAAATTTTTACTGCTGCATAACGAGGTTGCCATTGACATTCGAGTTCGGTTCCCGCAAAGAGAACCACGCTAGGAGTATTCGTAGCATCAGCGATGTGCATAGCTGAAGTATTATTCGTTAAAACGAGTCGAGCATGAGCGATCGCCGCAGCAAATTCTGATAAACTTGTTGCACCAATTCTATTAATCGCCCAATCGCCTAAAATGTCGAGTAGCGGATGAGCGCGATCGCTATCTTTAGATGTTCCTGTCACAACGATTGGTAATTTTGTGATTTCAGCAAGTTGACGCGCGGCGATCGCAAAGCGTTGTGTATCGTAGTTACGCGACTCACAACTTGTCCAAGGGTTCAGCAGAATGTAAGGATAAGGAAACGGTGCAGGATCGCAAATGTGTAAGCTTAAACGGCGATCGCTGACTTGAAACCCTACCGATTCAATCAAACGTAAATTGCGCTCGACTTGGTGAATTTCATCCGGTGCAGGAGTGATAGAATTAGTTAAAATCCCCAACCCTGACTCTTTCGATTCGCCCAAGCGTAAGGGGATACCTGCTAGATAACACGCTAAAGCCGCTGGATAAGGACTTTGGCTAAAACTTGTTAAGATAATTGCCGCATCAAACTGCCTTTGACGCAACATCTCAATCATTTCCCACTCTCTAGCCGGATCGAAATCCAAGCGTCCCAAATCTTGCCAAACGACGCGCCAAGGTATGACTTCATCTACCCAAGGTAAAAGCGGTGCAGTTGACGCCCCAGCAGGACTTACCATCAAAGTCAACTTTGCTTGCGGGAGGTTTTCTTTGATACTGCGAAGGACAGGGCTAGTCATAATCACATCGCCAATATTATCGAGTCGCATTACCAAAATGTTGCGAAGATTTTGCCATTGGTTGGTAATTTCTCGATTTACTGGTAGTGTCAGCGGCGATCGCTGTTTTTGTAATAACACTGCGGCTGCACTCAAGACTTGTTGCGGCGTAATTTCTTGCGTACAGCTATCCCACTCAAACGGACAAATCCCACTATACCAGCAACTTTGTTCGGTGAAATTAGCAATATTTCGCTCGCTGCAATCAAGATAACCTTGTAGATTGACATGAGGTGTCGGTTGACCGTAGCGCCCGTGCCAAGATGGACCAAATAACGTAATTGTAGGCACATCCAGCGCTGCTGCAATTCTTGCAGGTCCTGTATCAACAGCAATTGCCAAATCGGCTTGGGCTAAACCTGCTGCCAATTCGCGCAAAGTTCCCCGCTGC
This sequence comes from Chroococcidiopsis sp. TS-821, assembly GCF_002939305.1. Taxonomy (NCBI): domain Bacteria; kingdom Bacillati; phylum Cyanobacteriota; class Cyanophyceae; order Chroococcidiopsidales; family Chroococcidiopsidaceae; genus Chroococcidiopsis; species Chroococcidiopsis sp. TS-821. Next base: position 167,617 of record NZ_MVDI01000005.1, read on the forward strand.
CAAACGCGGGTGCTTTCACCGATTTCTTGAGCAATTTCACAGGCAAATTCATCTCCTCCTGCAACAACAATTGTCGCGTTATACTGCTGCTGTAAGGCTTGGGCGACTGTCACAAAATTGACTTTCGACCAGCGCTTAATTTGCATTCCCGCATCAGGAATCAAAAAAACAATCGGGCGGTATGCCGCACCAAACGTTCGTTTAGCTTGCGCTATTTCAGCTTCTAGCAAGTAAATCAATGGCTTGACTTCAGAAATCACCTCCGGTGCAATTAAGCCCTCTTGTTGCAGAATTTGCAAAAAGCGATCGCCCACCAACTGATCGTCAGGAGGGTTGCGCCATAGATTTGTCACAGTACGTTGCGCGCCACTCTCACGAATGATATCTGCAATTCCACCGTAGTTAGTATCAGAAACAACAATATCAAAATGCTGTTGCGCTAGCATTTGGGCGATCGCTTGACGCACTTCACCCTTTTGAGCATAAACAACCTCATAAATCAGAGGGTCTGCTTTGAGTAGTTCGCCATAAGGAGGAAAAGTTAGAACTGTAACCTGAGATTGAGGATAAGTCAGAGCCAGCGCTTTAATAGCAGGTAGCGCAATAATCAGATCCCCAATTCCCCCTAACAACTCCACAAATAAAATTTTCACAGCTTACTACCACTTCAAGCTTGCAGAACTTTATATCCAAACGCAGCAAAACCTCACCTCTATCTTCAGAGCGATCGCATTCAAAGTTACGATCCTTCTTAACTCATACCTCCGACTCCAAATAGCAGGGGGTCAGGCTAAAAGCTAATTATGGAACAAACTTTTACTTTCATTGCTATTAATTGAGGCGATCGGTATTCAATTTTAATAAATTCAAAAATTCTTCCTCAGACAAACAAGGAATACCTAATTGCTGTGCCTTCTCCAACTTAGAACCAGCAGCTTCTCCGACAACAACATAATCAGTTTTTTTACTCACAGACTCTGTCACCTTTCCACCAGCATTTTGAATCAAAGCTTTAGCCTCATCGCGTTTTAAAGTAGGCAATGTTCCTGTAATTACAAAAGTTTTACCACTAAGAGGACTCGCCACAACGGCTGATGTTTCTTCTTGGGCTAATTGTAAACCAGCAGCTTGCAGCCGTTCGATTAAGACTTGATTTGCTGGAATGCGGAACCACTGATACACCGATTGCGCAATTTCTGTACCAATACCATACACAGCGGCGATATCTTCGGGAGTAGCTGCGGCTAACTTTTCGACAGTTGGAAAATGCTGCGTTAAAGTTTGTGCATTTACACTACCAACATGACGAATACCAAGTCCGTATAATACCCTTGACCAAGGTTGTGATTTTGAGTGCGCGATCGCCTGCACTAATTTTTCCGCCGATTTTTTCCCCATGCGTTCTAATGACTGCAACTGAATTGCAGTTAACTCGTACAAATCAGCAACCGAATGTACCAATTCGCGGTGTACTAATTGTTGTACTAACTTTTCACCCATACCATTAATATCCATTGCATCGCGGCTTACCCAATGTTCAATCGCCCCCTTGAGAATTGCGGGACACGAAGCATTCACGCACCGCGTTACTGCTTCACCTTCAGGACGAATCACAGGTTGATTGCATACTGGACAATGTGTTGGCATTTGAAAAGGTACGGTATTGTCAGGGCGTAATTCTTTTAAAACACGCACCACTTCCGGAATAATTTCTCCAGCTTTGCGTACAATCACCGTATCGCCAACGCGAATGTCAAGTTGCGCAACGCGATCGCTATTATGCAATGTCGCGCGCGATACCGTAGTTCCCGCTAATTCTACAGGACGCATTTCAGCGAGTGGCGTCAACGCGCCCGTTCTCCCGACATTGACTGCAATATTTTCAACGCGAGTCGGGGCTTCTTCGGCTGGATACTTAAGCGCGATCGCCCAACGCGGAAACTTTTGCGTAAAGCCCAATTGTTCTTGCAGCGCAAACGAGTTGATTTTGACAACGACACCATCGGTCATATATGGTAAATTCAGCCGCTCTGTATCCCAATATTTGTAATAAGCTGCAACTTCTTCAATTGAAGAACACAGTTCGCGATTAGGATTGACTCGAAAGCCCATCTTCTGCAATAATTCCAACGCCTCCCATTGCGTGCGGGCAATACTCGCATCATCCATTCCTGGAATATGCAGCGTATAAGCAAAAAAATCGAGTCTGCGCTGTGCTACAATTCGCGAATCGAGTTGACGTAACGTTCCAGCAGCTGCATTGCGCGGATTAGCAAATAACTGTTCTCCTGCATTACGCCGTTCTTGATTAATTTGTTGAAATACTTCTAAGGGTAAAAAAGCCTCACCGCGCACTTCCACGCGACTAGGGGGATTTTCTAAATTCAAGCGTAAGGGAATTGAGCGAATTGTCCGCACGTTTTGCGTAATGTCTTCTCCTACAATTCCATCACCGCGCGTCGCCCCGCGTACAAGAATGCCATTTTCATAAGTTAAAGCTAAAGCCGAACCATCGATCTTCAGTTCGCATACGTACTCTGCGGACTCTACCTTTGGGGCGTGACGCTTCCAGCGTTCTTGCCAAACTTTCAATTCATCAATATTAAACGCATTTTCTAAACTATACAGCGGTACGTTATGGCGTACTGAGAAAAATTGAGTTGCTGGTTTTTCCCCGACGCGCTGTGTTGGGCTGTCTGGTGTAATTAACTGCGGATACTGCGTTTCTAGCTGTTGCAATTCGCGGTAAAGCTGGTCGTAGACAGCATCCTCCATAATCGGATTATCTAACACATAGTAGGCATAACTTGCTTTTTGTAGCAATTGCCGTAGTTCTTCTATGCGTTGTTTATCTGGTGTCGGTGGTTGCATAAAACGCGCTCATCGATTGAAATCTCAAGTTTTAGTTTAGCTTCCACGCTTCGAGAGTCTGATTGCCTTTCCTCATTAAGGCGGCTAATAGTTAATGGTCACTGGTGAATCGCCTTTAACTCAGGACTTGCACAAGAGCATGAAAAACGAACCATCAAGGATACATAGACGCGAAGGAGTAGAAGTTTTAGAGAGTTTTTGCGTAAGTCCTATAACTATTGACAGCTTTGAGGGTAAATCTCAACTAGAATAGACTCGCTATATAATTGATGAAAGTGACACTGCTAGTCATGTTTCAAACCTCAGAGCAGTATTCTTATTTATTGTTGACTCCCTGCACATCTTTTAGCAAAAATCAAGTATTCTGCTAGTTATCAAAAATAGACAGGTGTGAATCATGAAGGTTTGGCTAGCTTGCTTTGTACTTTTATTTGCTCTCGCTGAGCTTTTTCAATGGATGAAGCAGTTTTCGCTACCATTGCCGATTTATATTTTGGGTGGTGCGTTTTTAGCGATCGCATCTAACTACGATAAGCTTGGCGGTTTGCGTTTGCTATTACACGATCGCGCATTAATTAATTCTGCAAGTCAACCCTCGATCGCTCAATCAACTGCACAGTCATTACAATCAGTATCAATGACTACCGCGTCAGCTTCTCAACAAATGCAACCACGCGCAAAAGAGCCTAGATAGTATAATTACTTACCACGCTGCTGCACCAACAAATAAATAAAATAAGGCGCGCCAATAACTGCAGTGACGATTCCACAAGGAATTTCAATCGGCGCAAAGAGCGTACGTCCGATGAGATCTGCGACAACCACCAGCATCGCTCCCATCACTCCAGCAACGGGAAGTAGCCCGCCGTGACTCCCACCGACTAACTGACGCGCCATATGCGGAGCCATCAAACCCACAAAACCAATCGCGCCTGCTGTTGCTACCGCAGCCCCAGCCAGTGCAGTACTAATCAGCAATAACCAACCGCGTTGCCATTCAACATGACAGCCTAATCCTGTCGCCAGCTCATCACCTAAAGCTAAAGCGTTGAGTTGTCGAGTTTTAACCAAAGCTAGCGGTGCAAATACTGATAGCCAAGGTAAAAAGGCAAAAACCTGCTCCCAACTACGTCCGTAAACACTTCCTGCTAACCACACTAACGCTTGACTGACGCTGTTGATCTCGCCAAATGTAATCAGCACGCTTGTGCAAGCCCCAATGACCGTTGCCATCCCGACACCAATTAAAATTAACCGTAATGGCGAACTACCTCCTTCCCATGCCAAAAAGTAAATGAGCAACGCAACTGCCAAAGCACCGCCAAAAGCAGAGATTGGCAAGAATCCGACAGGAACGCCAGGAAATAAGACAATTAAACTTACCGCCGCTAAACTCGCACCAGCATTAACGCCAATGATTCCAGGATCGGCGAGGGGGTTACGCGTAATTCCCTGCATAATTGCACCAGAGATTGCTAAAGCAAGTCCCACTAAACTCGCAACTAACGTCCTCGGTAATCGCAGCGTATTAATAACAAATGCATAGTCAGAGTTGTCTCCTAGCCCTAACACAGTTTGAACAACTGCAAGGGGTGGAATCGGATATTCCCCGTGCGCAACGCTAGCAACCATTGCGATCAGCGTTACAAGTAACAACAGTAGCAACACAGTCAAAACGCGCTGCTTAATGCGAAATGATAGCGGTAGCGATCGCGAACGAAATTGTAATGTATTTTGCTTCATTTACTAACTTTCTTCCGAGCAAGATAAACAAAGAAGGGCGCGCCTACTAATGCTGTTACAATTCCTACGGGCAATTCTTGCGGTCGAATAATCAGTCGCGCAATGACATCCGAAGCAAGCAGGAGAATGGCACCAAACACCGCACTATAAGGCAAAATCCAACGATAATCTACCCCAATCAGCAAGCGGACAATATGAGGAACAACTAAGCCAACGAATCCAATTGGTCCTGCGGCGGCGACTGCACTACCTGCTAACAACAATACCGCTACTGCTGCCGTAATTTTGACCCAAGCTGTCTTTTGTCCCAAACCTTTTGCTACATCTTCACCTAAGTTGAGAATATTGATTTGTTGTGCTAAAGCAAGCGCGAGCACTAAACCAATGACGATATAAGGCAACACTTGCGCAATAATTGTATAATCGCGACCGGCAACTGAACCTGCTAACCAAAAGCGAATTTCATCGAGCGTGCGTTGGCTAATAATTAAGATGCCCGTTGTCAGTGCGGAAAGTAAAGCTGCAATTGCTGCACCTGCGATTGTGAGATTGAGTGGTGTAATTCCTCCACGCCCCAGCGAACCAAGGAGGTAAACGCTCACCGCACTTGCGCCCGCGCCGAGAAACGCACACCATACGTAAAAACTCGGTTCGGAAGTTCCAAAAATAAAAATTGCCACAACAACAGCGATCGCCGCACCCGCGTTGATTCCTAAAATTTCCGGATCGGCTAAAGGATTACGGCTAATCCCTTGCATGATTGCACCCGCGATTGCTGTCGCCGCACCCACAAGAATTGCGAGTAGCGATCGCGGTATGCGCACTGTGCGAATAATCAGATGTTCGGTTGAACCATCAAAAACAGCGATCGCCTCATAAATTGTTCTGAGTGAAATGTCGGCTGCACCCAAAGCAATACTGACAAACAGACAAATCATTAATACTCCGATGCTGGCAATTAAGCCGAACAGCGGCGATCTGCTTTTCCAGTTTGATACTTCTGTCATACCTTAGTTTTGCTGCAATATTGCTGCTGAGTCACTGCGATCGCGCCTTAGCTGTGAGTTCCTATTGGCAAGCATCATCGAAACTTGCAACTTATTGGTAAATTCTATCAAGAATCTGATTAAGTTTATTCCTTTTGTCGCACAAATCCTTAACATGCTTAGCAAAAAGGCTCTCCCCAACATCATAAATTAGCAGTTAAGGAGAACTTGAATATGATAGTTTGTTCAAATAGCTGTAGCAATTAAGTGAAATTTAGAACAGAACAAAAACCCAGAGACATTACCTTATGTAGCTTCCATTGAGTACTAAATCAACCAAAAACCTTTTTTTTGCCAGTATTGTTTTTCTAAAATCCGATCTAAGCATTGCTGCGAGATCGCGCATTTCTCAACCAATAATTTGCCCAAAGGTTTCTTGTTGTACTGCTGCTCCTGCAAAAATCGCTCTAGGTCATTGAGAGAAATCAATTTTTCTTGAATGAGTAATTGACCAAGCTTAATCTGTTGCTCTGCTAAAACTCGCTCAAGCGTTTCTTGCGACACTAATTTTTTTTCTAATAATATTTGTCCAAGTTGTTTTTGGCTACGCTGTTGTTCAACTAAGAGAGATTTTAGTTTCTCTTGAGAAATTAAGCCTTTACGGACTAGCATCTCGCCGAGAGCAGCTTTTTCTACTTTTCGCTCAAAAGTTTTAGTAAACATTACTAATTCCCAAACTAACTATGCTAATTAAGCTTCTTAAATAGTTGCGGTTCAGTAGTTAATATAAATACGCTCAATAAGCCAAGCTAGCCTTAAGTTTATCCTTGCTAATCAGTGAAAAACTGACATCAAGATACTTACATTTTTATGATTCCCTTTTTTGAGTAGTTCGTGGTATAGAAATTGTAAATTAAAAATTAAGACTTTGTAAGAAAAGTCTTACTAATAGAAACTAAGAATTTTTTATAAAATGCTACTGTCTAGCTCTAATACTAAGAAAGATAAACTTTATGGTAGTATTCTTGATACTGGTCAGACAGTAAAGGTTTCCACCAATCGCGGTGGGTAAGATACCATTCGACTGTAAGACGCAATCCTTCAACAACAGTTACTGCAGGTGTCCAACCAAGTTGAGTTTTAATTTTAGTTGCATCAATTGCATAACGGCGATCGTGTCCTGGTCGATCTTTGACAAAAGTGATGAGTTCGCGCGCCGGACGGACTGGCAAATCAACGGCTAGTTCATCCATAAGGTCGCATAACATTTGCACTAAGTCAATATTTTTAACTTCATTATTGCCACCAATGTTATAAGTTTCTCCTGGTAAACCTTGATGAATAACAATGCTTAAAGCCGTACAGTGATCGCCTACATACAGCCAATCACGGATATTTTGCCCATCGCCATAGACAGGTAGTTGTTTACCAAGCAAACAATTGATGCACATTAAAGGAATAAGCTTCTCAGGAAACTGATAGGGACCGTAGTTATTCGAGCAATTAGTGATGATTGTTGGTAGCTGATAAGTATGATAGTAGGCACGTACTAAGTGATCGCTACCAGCTTTAGAAGCCGAATAAGGGCTATTAGGTGCATAAGGAGTTTTTTCGGTAAATGCAGGATCGTTAGGATGCAAACTCCCATAAACCTCATCAGTAGAAACGTGAAGAAAGCGGTAATGATCTGGTTGTTTCTGAGTTCGCCAGTGTTGTAAAAATGCTTCGAGCAGCGTGAAAGTCCCAACGACGTTAGTTTGGACAAACGCAGCAGGTCCTAAAATAGAACGGTCTACATGCGATTCAGCAGCAAAATGTGCAATGGTATCAATCGCTTCAGTTTGTAAAAGTTGGTCTACAAGCGCGCGATCGCAAATATCTCCTCGGACAAAGCGAAAATTTTCATTTCCCTCCCAACTTGCTAAATTACTGCGATTGCCTGCATAAGTTAAGGCATCTAGAACAACTACGCGATCGCGAGGATAAGTATGACACCAGTGATGCACAAAATTGGCGCCAATAAAGCCTGCACCCCCAGTCACCAATAACCGCCTTGGTTGGGGAGAGTTTAATTGCTGATTCGCCGCCCTACTCACAAAATCTTCCCTTACTCGATCGAAGATCCCAAATAGTATCACTCCTTGTGCAACACTTGTAAAGCAGATTCGCTTCGATTGCCGTCGAGGCTACCGAACAAATTTGACTGTTCGCAGCGAACAAGATTTATTTCGCCAACTGTCTTTTGCGTCTCGTAGAAATGAGCCAACGTCGATCCCGATCTACTCTAGCCAGGATCGAGTCAGCAACGATTACGCGTCGGACTGTTGTGGTGGTTCTGGCGTGTTTGGTGCTTCTGAAGGTTGAGCGCAGTTAGCTGTGTCGTACTGATATTGCAGATGAAACTGTTGATTCACCGCACTTTCACTTTTAGGAAACTCGTATGCTTGAACATATTCTTTTGCAGCTTGCTCGACACCCGCAGCCCCTTGGCGCGAGAGAAAATCAGGTCCAGAAACGATTCTCCCTTCGGGATTAACCACGACTCCCAAAACGGCGACGCCTTCTAGTCTGCGATCGCAAGACTTAATCGTTTTGTAAATAGGTGCTTTTGTCACTACATTCGAGTAGTTTTGCTGAATAGTATTTTGACGGTTTTCCCATGCTTGTAATTGTGCATCTCGATCGCTCGTGGCAGATGAGTTAGAACTCGAACCACTAGCCGTAGTTTGCTGGCTGCGTAGTGCGGCAACAAGTTGTTGTCGTCGTGTTTGTTCTTGCTCTGCCGTAGTGTCTGGTTGAGCAGGAGTGCTTGAATCACTAGCCGTAGTTTGCTGGCTGCGCAGTGCGGCAACAAGTTGTTGTCGTGTTGGTTCTGCTGTGTGTGGCTCTACAGGTTGTGGGTTAACCGCCGTTTGAGGTGCAACATTCACCGCAGGATTGGTAGCAGCAGCGCGTTCCTCGCGAATTTTTTGCTGTAGTGCTAATAGCTCTTGCTTACCGCGTTCTGGTAGTTGTTGAGGTCGAGGACCTGACTCTACAGGTTGCGTCGGGTTAGCTGCGGCAACTTGTTGTTGAGGTTGACTTTGCGGTTGTGGTTGTTGTGGTTCATTCTGGGGCTGTTGCGGTTGAACCAAATTGGGAGATGTTGGCAGCGTTTGTGCTACTTGAGGTGTTGGAACTTCGTTAGGTGAAAATGGCTCGGCTGGATTCAAGCGCATTTCTGGTAACCCTGTATTCCTTGGCTGTTGCCATTGCGGTACAGGCGGTAATAATTCGCTTGAATTGAATGTTCGATTTTGACTTTGATTCGGTGCTGCCGCTACGGGGGGTTGGAGATTACCGAGTGGTGGTGGCGGTGGCAGCGTATTGAGAACCGGTGGTGGTGGTGGGGTATTGGTTGTAGAACCTGTAGCAAACGCCTGCTGAGTGCTTTGACTGGGATTGACTTTTGGTACGCCGCTGGTGGTTCGGTTACTGCGTTCTGGCGATACAGGCAGAATAAACGTTTGATTGGGTTGTAGTGCTTGTAAAGAGTTATTACCTGCTGGCGGTAGACCAATTGACGGTGGCAGCGTAATTGGGTCGGGTAATGGTGGCAGCGCCCCTACAGGAAATGATGGTGGTGGGGGTAACGGCGGTAAGGGGCTTGGTTGTGTGGCAAACGATGGTAATGCCGCAGGTACTGAGGATGCTCCTGGCAGGCGGCTTTGTTCTTCAGGAGTTAGCTCCACGATGCCTACGGTTCGCTGCTGAACATTTGCTGCTAATTGCGAATCGTAGGGCAAAAATGGCAAAACGATCAACAGCAATCCGTGAATGCCTAAGGATGCTACGGCAGCCATGCCATTGGTAGAGCGAAAGCTTTCTGGTAGAGTTCTCATTAGGGAGGCGTAGGACATGATAGCTAAAGGTACACTCGTCTCCGTATTACAAGCTAAGGACTGCGAGTAACGCGATACTCATTGGGGGTGTAACATACGGCTTCTATCGAAAGAAGTATGTCTATGGATCTTGATATTAACCTTTCTACTCTTAACACTAGAACAGCAAAGTTACCAGTTTTTGATTGCAGAGGTAAGTATTCATTGTTAATTTACGTACTAAAAAACAGCGAAAGTGCTTGTAAAACAAAAGTCTAATACATCTAAACACGGTGTATCTTTCTACATAAATCTTAATATGTTATATGTTAGTGTGCTTGCAACCCCTCTCTCAATAATTAATTGTTCTCTGATTGCTCCCCGACTTTAGATTGACTCTTGGTTTACGACGTTGCGCGATCGCCAAAGTTGCACGATGAGCAGTGAAAAATACGCTAACTGCAATGTCGGATGCGATCGCAAGTCGGTATAAATTTTTTGCTGTGGTAGTGTTGCGTATTCAACGATCCAGCTATTTTCTAAGAGATGGCGCTGCTGCAATACCGCCCACACTTGCTCGTAGACAGAACTGACTTTCATCAAGACAACAACATCTGCCCAATCCAATACTGTTTCCAATTCTTCCACTGTATAAAGTGCTGGTAACACAGCTAGTCGCTCTTGTCGCAAAGTCAATGGCAATCCCAACGCTGCGGTAGCCGCCATCGGCGAACAGACTCCTGGAATAACTTTAATAATTGCTGTCGGTTGGAGTGTTTGTAGCGTTTGTGATAAGTATGTAAATGTGCTGTAAAAACTAACATCCCCTTCACACGCAAAAGCCACGTCATCGCCCTGACTAAGATATTGCCAAACTTGTTCTGCTGCGGTTTTCCATGCAGCAGTTAGTACCGTCATGTCTTGTACGTACGGAAAAGTAAGTGCTAATTGCACTTGTTGCGGACTCAACCACTGTGAAATAATTTGCTGCGCTAGCCCTTGTTTACCCTGAACTCCAGCGGGAAATGCCACAACTGGGGCTTGTTGCAAACAACGCCAACCCTTTATGGTAATTAATTCAGGATCGCCTGGACCTACACTAATGCCGTAAAGAGTACCGATTGTCATTGAGAGTTCGGGGATCAGGGTTCAGGGAGATGGATATGAGTATACTGAAATTTGTGTGCTAGTCCCTAATCTTGATGCTGCCGATTGTCATTTTGCCTGGATATCTGGAAGGTGCGATCGCTTATCGCGAACTCGAACAATCTTTGCAGCAACAGGGATTTCCTACTGTGACTGTACCGCTGCGGCGTCGCGATTGGTTAGTAACTTTGGGCGGTAGACCAGTAACACCAATCTTGCAGCAACTCGATTGCACTGTGAAACAAGTCTTACAGCAATATAATGTTTCCCGCATCAATTTGATCGGACACTCGGCTGGCGGATGGATTTCGCGCATCTACTTGGGAGATAAGCCTTATATTAGTCGCGGTCAAGTTGAATTAACAACGCCTTGGCAAGCGCATCAATACGTTGCGACATTAATAACTTTAGGCACGCCGCATACAAGTTTAGAACGCTGGACGCGCTGGAGTCTCGATTTTGTAAATCATAACTATCCTGGTGCTTTTTACCCGCACGTTCGTTATGTGTGTGTTGCTGGAAAAACCATCTTTGGGCAAAGACGTCACGGTAGTTGGTTAGCTTACAGTAGTTATCAATTAACTTGCGGTCAAGGCAATTGTTGGGGTGATGGAATTACGCCAATTGTAGCTGCACATCTTGATGGTGCAGAAAACCTAATCATTGAAGGCGTCAATCACTCGCCGCGATCGCCTGGTTTGTGGTACGGGTCGCCCTCGATTTTGCCTTTTTGGAGCCCGTACTTAGCATAAGTGCGATTAATCAAAATCTCCTTTACAAAAGAACATCTTTAATAAAAGTCGCGTTAAGATCTTAATAAAAGTATACATTTTGTAAATACAAAGAAATATTAGTTATGAAATCGTATGAATTCATCCTGCGGCGACTCGCGACAATTTTATCGATAGCAATTATTACATTAAGCGTCATGGCCGCAGTGACAGGAATTTTGCTGTCTTTTTACTACGAACCGGTTGCAGGGCAAGCTTATCAATCCTTAGAGTGGATTAACACTGAAATTCCAAATGGCTTGTTAATTCACAGTATTCACAACATCGCAGGTCATGCTTTAATCGTCACCGCACTTGTTCAAATTGTTGTCATGTTCTTAGGGAGACAGTTTCGTTCGAGTTGGCTGACGGCTTGGATTAGTGGTATTTTACTAACTTTAACTGCCATTGGCTTAAGTTGGACAGCAATCATTCTCGACTGGAGTCAAGTTGGTTACTGGCGTTTTCGCATCGAGTTAAGCACGATTGAAGCCATTCCTTTAATTGGCGGAACGTTACGTAATATTCTGACAGGTGGCGGAGCCGTTAACACAACAACAGTTGCGCACCTTTACACCATACATAGCTATCTTCTCTCTGTAGGTGCGATCGCGCTTGCTATTGTTCACTTAGGAGGTTTACTACAGCAAGAAAAAGAAATGAAAGGTAATGCTATTGAAGGCGCAACAAAAGCTGAGCAATTACAACAAAGGAACTTCTCGCAAACACTTTCATAAGCCTGCCAAAAGTAGATCGGAGGATAACCTCTGATCTATCAAACTCTTCTGAATTGAGACATTGTGTAAAAATAATTGGTATAGCTATTAGTAAGTCGCTCAATCACGCTTCAATGTTGCGACAATCTGCTTGATGCTGCGTCAGCTCACCCACCATCGACGCACCCGATAGCTGTTACAGTTCTTTAGAAACTGCTTCTTAGTAGTGTAGTATTTGCGAACGCTAAAGGAAACGCTGGTAATATATTGGATTAATACTACTGAACATTTTTTTATAAAGCAAAGTTTTATCAGTAGTGTAACTAGAGGTAATCTTCCTCTCATCGAACCGCAAGCGATATATCGTCTAGTGAATGGGCAAATCGTCCTGAATCGGGAATGTGAAAGGTAGTTTTTCTTAACTTTTAAAGTGGTGGAATTGGGACTTCTTCAACTTTAGAAAGCTTTTCCACGTTCAAACGCGTTGCATTGCGATCGCCCGACAAACGTTTTAAGAGATTTGGTCTGGGATCGTGCAAGATGTAGATGATGCGATCGCCTGGTTGCCACTCTTCTGTTGCTGATGCAATCGTAAAACGATCTTCGCGTTCGAGAAACAGTGGAACAATCTCTTTTGTGCGCATCAAAGCTTGTAAATGAGCTTGTTGAAAAGAAAACTCGCGATCGCTTAAAGTTGTTGTTCCTAACTTAACTCTGCCATCTTTGAGGTATTCATTCCAAGTTTTTAGCGGCAAGTCCGCAATAAAAGCTTGCTGTACCTTTGCTTTACCCGTAGTATTATTTGCTTCAGGATTGCGAGGAAAAACTGCCAAAACTCGCGGAGGGTTAAACTCTTCCGCAGCCCGCTGTGCTAAAACAAAGTTAACCTCACCATTATTCGTCATTGCCAAAAAAGTTCCCACTGAGGTAAGTTCGGCTTCTTCTAACACGCCTTTATCTAAAGCACTACGCACTATCACGCGAATATTTTCCGTTTCGGCTTGTTGCGCTGCCACAGGGTCGGTATCAATCATTACTACAGGTTCGCCACGTTCTTGAAGCAAACGAGCAATGAGGACACTCAAAGGATTACAACCGACAATCACTGCTCCTGTTGCCTCTTTAGAAGTAATTTGTAGCCAACTCGCAATCCAACCTGCAGTTAGTCCTTGACAAACGACAGTCAAGATAATTGTTAAGAAAACGAGTGCTTTAATCGAATCTCCACCATTGATGCCGCGTTCCGTTAAGAATATAGAAAATAAAGAAGCAACCGACGCAGAAACGATACCCCGCGGTGCGATCCAGCATAAAAACAGTTTTTGTCGCCAATTTAGGTCACTATTCCACGTACATACACCCACATTCAGTGGACGAATGACAAACATTAATACTAGAACTGTGAATAAGCTGCCCCACCCTAAAGCTAAAATACTCGCTAATGATAAATCTGCTGAGAGTAAGATAAATAGCACTGACACGCCTAGAATCGTCAGTTGTCCTTTAAATCGTCGTAATAATCTTTCTTCTGGTACAGATGAAGCCCGTAGGACAATACCTGCAACAACAGTTGCCATTAATCCTGATTCACTGCGAACGAGTTGGGCTAAAGTAAATAACCCCCACACTCCTGCTAAAACAACTAGATTTTTCAGTTCGTCGGATAAAAAATTGGCACGTTTGAACATTAAGCCGAATAACAAGCCACCGATCGCCCCAATTCCACCACCAATACCTAGACGTAAGATCAAGCCACTGATCGCGCGAATGGGGTCGGTTTCGCCATTGAGAATCGTGTCCAGAATTACAACCGCAAGAATTGCTCCGACAGGATCGATTAAAACCCCCTCTCCTTCTAACAGCGTAGCGACTTGACGTTCAACTTTGACAAGCTTAAGTAATGGACTAATAACAGTAGGTCCAGTAACAACAACTAAGGAAGCATAAAGAAAAGCTATTGTCCAGGGAAATTCACTCAACCAATGCGCCGCCATTCCCGCACCGATCAGCGTAATCGCGGTACCAATTGTCACTAAATTCCGCAAACTGCCAGAAACTTTGCCTAATTCGCGCAGTTCTAGGTTAAACCCACCCTCAAACAAAATAACTGCGGTTGAAAGCGCGACAATGACTTCTAATCCAGGACCGAGGGAGTGGGGATGAAGCAGCCCAATGCCATCAGCACCCAACAAAATACCAAATAGCAGTAAAAACACGATACTTGGTACTTTGAGGTATTCTGCCACTACTTGAGCGCCGATGCCTGCAGCGACAGCAATAACCATTTGCAAGGTAAGTTCAAACGATGCTTCCATAGGGGACTTGCAAAGTCTCTGTCATAACCTTTCGTTAAGGATAGTCGATATTCTTGCTACTCGGTGTAACACTACACGATCCCTCTGTTGTGAAACCTTGATTTATGGCAGTTAATTGTATTTTAGAATACACATTTTCTCATACTGTTCAGCGAAATAACTTTTTTAGTTATTAATTTAACTGGATGAATTGCTATTGAAAGCGATTGTTGTACGCATTAAAAGAGCGATCGCTGACTTCAGTATGCTAGTAATATCACTTAAATTTTGCCTAAAAATGAGTATTTTATTTTACTTATAAGTATTTGTAAATTTAATCGCAATTATCAAATAAAGCTTAATTTCAGAGAAAGCTTACGCTGTAGTCATATTGACAGGAAACGGTTCTTCTAGATGAATGCTGCATTTACCTCCTAAATCCCCAACGAGTGGGGAACTTCAAGTTTAGTTTTCTCATTTAGAGGCGAATATTCACACAGGAAATCTTATGACGACAGTGACACAACTAAAGATGAACGCGATAGAATAGCTGGTTCTCGTTATACTTTCTGTTTTGTGGGGTAATTCCTTCTTTTCATTAAAATTATTCTTCAGGAGTTGTAGTTTAGCAGCGATCGCATCCCCGCACTGACAAAAGCGGGTACTCAAATAAATTCAAGCTTCAATAGACTATTTCAGAAGTTGCTTGCGCAATTAATTAGACATCCTACCTGATCGTGCTGTAGCGCGTGCTTTGCCAACCCTGTTACTCTCATTACCGAAGGAGCATGTCTCGTAAATAAGCGTTATCGGAAATGGAAAAACAGCTTTGAACAATGACATTGCTGAATTGAACGTAGCTCAAGCAACTAAACAAATGCGATCGCGTGCTGACAACAAAATATTAAATATCCAACCGCTCAATAGTCTGGCGAAGAACTTTAGCCGAATGCTGTAACTGATCTAATTCAGTTGGATTTAACGCTAGATTCACAACCCGCGTTACACCCTGGCGATTGACTACCGCAGGTAAACTTAAACACACATCGTTAATGCCATGAATACCGTTAATCAAACTGCTGACAGTTAAAACTCGGTTTTGATTGCGTAAGATTGACTGGACAATTTGGGCGACTGCTAAACCGATCGCGTAAGAAGTTGCGCCTTTACGCTGGATAATTTCGTAGGCAGCATTTTTGACTTTTGTAAAAATTTCTTGTAACTGCGGCTCGATGGGTTTACCTGGTTCGCACTTTTCATCGAGAAGATGCATTCCAGATATATTCACCTTGCTCCAAACCGGAACTTCACTATCACCATGTTCGCCAATGATATAAGCGTGTAAACTACGCGGGTCGAGTTGCAACTTTTCTGCTAGCAGATAGCGAAAACGTGCGGTATCCAAAACTGTTCCTGACCCAATCACGCTAGAACTAGGTAGCCCAGAAATTTTGAGACAGACATAAGTCATAATGTCTACTGGATTGGTAACAATCAGCAAAATTGCTGTGGAACAGAATTTAACAACTTCTGGAATTAAGCTTTGAAAAATTTCTACATTTCTATTAACTAAATCTAAACGCGTTTCTCCTGGTTTTTGCTTAGCTCCTGCGGTGATAATTACAATATCTGCATTCTCACCATCAGCTAAGGTTCCTGCTCTAATGAGTGTTGGTTCAACAAAGGGTAGTCCGTGATTTAAATCCATGACTTCCCCTTCTAGCTTGTGCTGATTGATATCAACAATTACCATTTCATCGAGAAGATTCTGGATAATTAGGGAATAAGCACAAGCCATCCCTACTTGACCTGCACCAATAATAACTCCTTTACGAGGTCGGCGAATAATTAGCGAATGATTTTCTGGTGATGTAGATGTAAATAAGTTGTCAAAAAACATACAATTAACCGCTGCATCAACTACATCTCTTTGCTCTATATGAGGGCAAATATAAGTTCTTATAATAACGTTACTCTAGCTTTCATACTTCCTCTTTCTCAGGGTACAGGATTTTAATCAAACTGTAGTGTAAACATCATAAATTATGGGTGTAAGTATATCGCTATGGAGCAGGAAAATAATGAACAATACAAAGAACAACACAAAAGCAACGTACGAAGATTGGTTTAATGTAGGAAAATCTGATGCTTACGCGGGAAAACCTAAAACGCCACCAGAGGATGCTGAATCTGCAAGTATGTATGACCTAGGTTATAGCGAGGGCGAAATTACTTGTCCGCCAACTGAAACTCCAGAAAATGAAGAGTAGTTAAGCGCTAAACGCCAAAGTTGTGTATCAAAACCGCATAGCATCAGTCCGCATGGTATCAAATCAGTCATAGACATTCAGCACGCAATAAAACTCACCAGTAATCGAGTTGACATAACTTATAACTCTCGTAACTAGACTTGAGTGCAGCAATTGCAGTAGACTTAAATTTAGTTTATAGCTTGAAGTGGCGCGAACCTAAATAACCTCAGCCAGAAGCAAGTCAAGTTAAGAGCAACCTTGTTGAGCGTGACATTCTCGTCAATACTAAGAATTTGGTTGCATCAATAAGTCAAGTAAACTCAGTAAAATAGAATACTTTAATCTACTGAAATAAATAGGGCAAACACTGGTTGAAAACTTAATTCGAGCCATACTGCACGCTATCGATCTACGACTAGCAGTATCATTCAATACTATTGCCAGAGACAGGAGGCTTAAATGGAAAGCTTCGATTTTGTGATTCTGGGAGCAGGATTAGGTGGACTTTCAGCAGCAGCGTGTTTGACTCGGCAAGGACATCGAGTAGCAGTACTAGAAAAACACTACTTACCAGGTGGATGCTGCCATACCTTTGATTATGGTGAATATAGCTTTTGTGCTGACGTGCACTATATTTCACAATGCGGTTCGGGACAAGCGATCGCACAGTTTCTCAATTACATTGAACGCGATATCGAATTTAACTCGCTCGACCCTGACTGTATTGACCGAGTAATTACACCCGAAGTTGATTTTAAAATTCCTTTAGGCTGGGAAAACTTGCGATCGCGCCTTGTGGCGACTTTTCCTGAAGAAGCGGATGCGATCGACCGTTATTGCGATGCCATTAAACAATTACATCAAGAAATGCACAGTTTAGTGCGCGAGGTTAGTTGGTTCGACCAAAAATGGTCTGATTGGTTAAAACTACCCAAATACTGGAACTTATTTACAAAGCGTAATTGGACGCTGCAAGACCTTTACAATCGCGTCGGGCTATCGCCAAAGCTGCAAGCTATCTTAGCAGGTCAAAGTGGCGATTATGCGCTGCCACCAAATGAAATTGCCTTGCTAACGCATACTGCACTTGTTTGGGATTATTCCGAAGGTGCTTATTATCCGAAGCATCACTTTAAGCATTTTGTAGAAACGATTGTCGAAGCTATCAAAGCAGGCGGCGGTGTTGTGCAATTATCTACCCCAGTCGAACACATCGAAGTTAAACAGCGTCAAGTACAAAGCGTTACTGCTGGAGGAAAAACGTATCAAGCCGTTGCTTACATCAGTGACCTCGATCCAAAATTAACAGTACAGTTGATGCATAACGCTCATGCGTTAAGTCAGCGCGAATTACAGCGGCTTACAGGTTACGAATATTCAGCTAGTGCCTTCAACGTTTACTTAGGGTTAGATTCCAGGTTTGATCCGCAAAGATATGGCATTGGTAACTGGAATATTTGGTATTACCCCAACAGCAACCTTAATCAAGCTTATCAACAACAACTTTTAGGCAACTTGCATCATCCTTGGATTTTCCTCTCTTGCCCTACAATGAAATCGCACGAACCAGGAATGGCTCCTCACGGTCATCATGTTTTAGAAATTGCGACTGTTTGTCCTTATGAGCCATTTAAGCAATTGCATGACACTGATCCAAAAGCTTACAAAGCTAAAAAGCGCGAAGTTTATCAAGAGATTATGGCAAGTGTGCGCGATTTGATTCCGGATGTTGATGCTTACGCTCGGATGAAGGTTCCTGGTACTCCGACAACGAGTGAATATTACTTGGGACAACCGCAAGGGAATATCTACGGTGCAAAGCTTACACCAAGGCAGGTAGGCTTAAATCGTCTGGGATATCACACTGAATTGCCAAATCTTTTCTTAGTGGGAGCTAGCGCAGGGTATCCCAGTGTACCTGGTGTCATTGGCAATGGCATGGATGTGGTTGAACTGCTGACAGGGCAATCTATTTGGGATCGTCAAAATGCGATCGCATCTGAGGAGTTAGTACACCACTAATTTTAAGTGCCATAGGTAGCTGAAACTCTTTATCTATAAACTTTTTTTAATCGTAAATCCCCAAGTGGATGGGGTTAATTTCCCCTACGATTCAGTACATATGTACTATAATAGATAAAGTAGATTCATCGAGCCTCCGCATCAGCAATCAATGGCTCTACGGCGATACTAACCAAAGATGGACTCAAGCCCTATGACGAAACACTATCTTCTTAGCCTTAATCCAACAGCCAAGCATGACTGGGATCGTTGCGCTTTACGCGATCCGATTACCGCTAAGCGCCCAGAGCTAGCAAAATTGATTGCCGAAGCTATTGGCGCAGAACCAGGCACTTATCTCGTATCTGTCAATATCGAAGTGAAAGTTTTGGAGCAGGCTCCTATGTATCAAACCGAGCAGCTACCAATTAACCCAACAGAGCGTTCGTCCACCCACGCTCAATTGCAGGAAATAGCCGCATAAACGTACCCCTAACCCCTGACCTCTGATCCCTTGTATGATGACAATGCAACTGAGTCATTACCCTGCGGCGATCGCCCAAGCTGCACAACGGGTAAACGAAATTGACTCGCAAATTATGGCGGTGCAACAACTGATTAACCGCGAAGAAGGCAATGCTGACACGCGTTCAGCTTTCGATCCAGAATTGAAAAATGACACGCAACGGCGATCGCGTCGCTTTGAGTTACTACTCGTCAATCAGGAATACCAAACCGCACTGAATACATTAATTCAATTAAATGCAGAAAAAGCCAACGCGCTGGCGCACTTAGAATACCTCCGCAACCAGTTTAGCGTTGCCAAACTAGAATGTCGGCGAGCGATCGCGCAACAACTCACCGATTTTGAATCGAGAGAATTAGTTGGTTTGTAACTTTAAGTACAATCTGCTTGTAAGATCGCTAACAGCCTAGTCATAATAATTCGTCAAGCAGTGAAGTAATCTTCGCTGCTTTTTTGGCAGTTCCTGAAAATGAGGAATTGTCGAGCGCGCTTTCCTTCAATCACAATAAAGTAAGTTAATTGCAATTGTTTCATGACTCAAGTTACATCAGAAGACATTGCTAAATTTCGGGAGAAACTCCAAAATCCCGACGCCTCAGCTGCACTAGCAGAAATTGAAGATTGCGAGGGTAATCTCGAAGATGCCGCAATGGTACTAGCAATTCGAGTTGGGCAACAACCAGATATCGCCAACGCAGAGTGGTTAGATAGCTTAGCGAAGAAATGTCGAGCGATTATTTGTCGCGAAGAAAATAGAAATGCCTTACTTACCGAAGACTATGCTGCTGTAATGAGAGCCTTAGCTACAACAAGAATTTGCCCGCCACTTTTAGTTACTCCGGTATTGATGTACGTACTACAACAGGGTGTAGACAACTTTTGCGAACCACTCGACACCGTCTCATAGAAGCTAATAAAAGTTAATACTGCGAATACTATCTGCACTGAAACTACTGAACACCTTAATTTTTATGTATCGACAGGTGTTCTTTTTGTGATGAATATGGTATGGATAGTTGTTTCCTAAAGTATTATCAAACTCTTGAGCACTCGAGAATTGCAAATATTGCTATGCTTAAAAGTGCTCAATTTGAATTACATAGATAAAAATAAAAATCTCGCTTACATAATGAATTTTGTATTCAGCTGATTATATTTGGAGAAACATCCCATGCCTTATATCGCTTTTATAAAAAAAATGGTTTTTGATAGTACGCATTGTAAGGCAAAAACAGGCTTAATAAAAGAAACACCAAATGGGACTGATTGGTATATTTATAAGTCTAAAGCAGACTCTTTGCAAGTTGAAGTGATATTTGATATAGGTGCTAACATAGGGCAAACAGCTATTAAATTTGCTCAAAGTTTTCCGCAAGCAAAAATCTTCTCTTTTGAGCCAGTCACAGCAACATTTAAACAGTTAAAAGAAAATACTAAAAATCTTTCTGGTATTAGTTGCTTTCAAATTGGTTTGGGTTCTGAATCAGGGAAGTATGACATCTTTTTAAAATCGAACTCTCAATGCAATTCTTTTGTATTTGATGCCAATAATTGTATAAGTAATGCCTCTGAAGAAGTTATCATTAAAACAGTTGCGGAGTTTTGTCAAGAAAATAATATCCAGAAGATTGATATCTTAAAAACTGATACGGAAGGATTTGATTTACAGGTTATTCAAGGAGCCGAAGCTTTACTCAAAAAAAATCAAGTTCTATTTATCTTATCTGAAGTTGGTTTTAATCCTTCAGATGCTTTACATACTAACTTCTTTAAACTCAAATCATATTTAGACACATTTAATTTTGAGTTCCTTGGTTTTTACGATTTTGGTTACTCAAGAAAAGGGAGCTTAAAATATTGCAATGCCTTATTTCACAATAGGTGTTTCATTCAAAATACATAGAAGTATCAGTTTTTTTTATCAAAGTGCGATCGATAACTGCTGTTGAGCTATCACTGCTTTTTGTAATTTTAAAAGGTGTTTGTCTTGAATGCCGTACTGCATTAAACCATCAATAGTTTGTGAAAGATAATCTGCACAAGTACCAAGTTTTCCGTTAGCCGTTGCTAGGCTGTTGACAACAACTTCAGAAGAAATATCGCCTGCGTACATAATATGGTTGTGGTTGATTGTGAAAGCGATCGCATCCCAGCGTTCTTTGCCATCAACAACTTTTACCCACCGCGGAGTATACGAACCAACAACCATTTCTCGCCGCCAGAGAATGAGTAATTCTGTAAGAACATCCTCTGCTGGAATGCGATAGGCAATACCGCGACAGCTACCTCCGCGATCGAGTCCTAACATTAAGCCTGGGTTTTCCGGCGTTCCTCGCCCCAGCGGTGTCCACAAACAAAAGCGGCGATGCCATCCATAAATTGTCCCCACACGGCGATCGCTAAACTTCACCGTTGGATTCCAAATCAACGAACCATAGGCAAAAATCCAGACATCCGAGTGCGATCGCCCCTTGAGAATATCTTGTATTGATTGCTCTAGTTCAGTTTCATTCAAAACACGTAAATCTAACCCCGACTGTAAAACTAGCTCCTGTAATTTTCGCGACTCCAAGTAAGCACGAGTCAGCGCAATCATTCCTTGACCGTCACTCATGACACATCCATCAATCAATTATTTCAGCGCGTTCATTGCTGTACTTACAGCACTACTAGCCTTTTTCACAAAAAAACCTCAGCTATTGTCGTTGGTATATGCTTTGAACGCAGTATCAACGATAGCAAAACAGCTTTTTATAATCTAAGCACAAGTGATGAATTTTGAACTCAAAACTCTTTAAACTTCATCGACTCAAAGTACGCAAAAACCTTTGCATACTTGCAAAAATTCCAGATTTTTTTGCTTGTATAGTATCTCCAGGCTGCTGGAGACTTTTTCCTGACAAAATTAAGTCAAGTTCATCACCCATCGGTTTCTTCGGTTGTTCAGCAATTAATTGATATTCGCCTTCTTTATTTTCTAGCCAAACTTGCCAAGGCGAGGGATAACAACGAAATACGGCTGCACCATCAAGTGGGCGTAAATGGTAACAAGATTCAATCGTATTGAGAAAACGCGCCCGTAACTGTCGCCCCGCGTAGCCGATACCAACAATCGAAACATCTTCTAGCCGAGGATTGAGGAGAATAAAAGGTCTTTCTCCCACAGCTTGATGCAACTTCTCTACCTGCGTGACTTCAACTGCAGAAGGTGCAACTAACAAAAATGCTTCATCTTCAGGCAAAACTTGCTGATCGACAGGGACTCTCCCGGTGCCAATATCTAGAATTTTAAATGGTACTGATCCCCAATCACGACGCGCTAGCGCAGCAGCACCAGCATCAGGAAAGAAAACTTTAAGTTGACTGCCAAAAGAGTCTAATGCTGGAAGAAATTGCTCAGCAACTGGCATTGGGTTGAGTTCTGGGATAAGAATCTCAATTTGTAGTAAAGAGTAGCCATCAGCCATCGCTGCTTGGGTTGCGCCTTGGGCTTGGGCGATCGCCTGTTCCAGTGTTTTCGGAATTTCTGCCATGATCTCGTGTTTCCTTGCTGCTACGATCTAGCTTACATCGAGTCGAACAGGCATTTTAATTGTGCGATCGCCTCAAAATAGACACCCTGCAAGAATTGGTGCATCTAAGCAAATTCTATTTAGCAGGCAGTTCGGACTGACGCAAAAAGTCTACTAATTCAGTAATTCCATTGTCATAACCGACGCGACCTTTGTTCCAAAGGGAATGGCATTGAGATCGACTTGAAAGTTACTGTTGTGGTTTGAGAACGGAACTGTTTTGCCTTCTGCTCTGGCTTTAGCAAAGAGCGCAGGTTCAGCGACACCGACGAAGACAAAGCCTACCTGAATATTTTTATTGTCGCCTTTAAGCAAATGAACATCTTCTGAGCCTGTCGTCCCTGGAAAATCAGCAATCAGTTTGTTGGCTCCAACTAAATTTGCTAATTGAGGATTGATGCGATCAATCACTGCTTTGTCATTCACTAGTGGAGTTGTACCACCTTTTGCAGTCAAGGTTGGCAATTGGTCCTCTGGCATTCCATAGGCACGCGCAATCGACTCATTAACAGACTTAATTCCCTGCACCATGATTTTCCGTACTTCTGGGTTGAACCAACGCAGACTGAGTCTAAGCAACGCTTCTCCTGGAATCACGTTATTCGCCTCTCCTGCCTGAACTGATCCCACCGTAATCACAGCGGCTTCTTGAGGATTGATCGCCCGTGCCACGATTGACTGATACTGTGTAATTGCGTGAGCAGCCATGAGAATCGGATCTTTGGCAAGATGAGGTGAGGAACCGTGTCCTCCCACACCTTTAAACACAATATCGATCGGATCGCTTCCTGCTGTTCGGATTCCTGGCACGCTGGCGATGATTCCTGTGGGACCAGGGGCACTGTGCATTCCTAGCAAGAAGTCAGGGACAGGAACACCATGACGAGTGTAGAGACCATCTTCGACCATTGCCCTTGCGCCGGCAACTCCTTCTTCCGCAGGCTGCCCGACTAAAATAAGCGTCCCTTTCCAGTTAGATTTTAGGTTTACCATTGCCTTTGCCAGTCCCAACATCCAAACTGTATGGGCATCATGACCACAAGCGTGCATGACAGGTACTTCGCTACCATCTGGCATCTCCGCCCGCTTAGTACTGGCATAAGGAAGTCCTGTCGTTTCTTGTACAGGCAGCGCATCTAGATCTGCTCGATACATGACTTTAGGACCATCTCCATTTCGCAGAATTCCTACGACTCCAGTTTTGGCAATTCCTGTTTTGACCTCGTAGCCCAATGCTTTTAATTCCCTCGCCACGATCGCTGCTGTGCGAGTTTCCATGAACGCTAATTCTGGGTTCTGGTGGATGTCTTTGAACAGATTAATTAGGCGATCGCGATCTTTGTCTATTGTTGCCTGCAAGCGATCGAAATAAGCTGGTTTTACGGCTGGTGTACCTGTAAAAGGCTTTTGTGCTTGAGCAGGATGCAAAGAAAGCAGCAGGGTTAACCCAAGAACCAAGCTACTTGCAATTATCCCAATTGCCAATTTCATCGATTTTAACCATTGGTTAGGGAAGAAGTTACGGAAGCGGAGCATAGCGGTTACAGATTCCTTAAACAATCTCAGTACGATCGAGCAAACAGGGAGTATTACCAAGGGCAATGGTTGGTGATGGGTTGCTTAGTTTAACAGCAGCAGTAGACATTGGCTTTATCAACAACAGGGATTGAGCCAAGAAATGAACGCCATGTTGAGACAAGGTATGCAGCGTGGCAGTCACACAACATGGACAAATAAATGATTCTGGAGAAGGCAGCATAATGTGCCTCAAAAATTATAAGATTTCACAGAAATAATATAGTTCAAATGGAAATATTCACAATTTAATATATTTTTTCTTAATAAAAATGCATCTATTTCTGATCTACTATTCGTTGTTATAAGATCGCGTTGCAATTTCATTGGCTTTACAATATGGTCTTTTAATAGTGTTAATAGCTTTTATGCAAAATCTTAACCGTAAAGAGTTTAAGAGACTATTGATTAAATTTTTATCTTCAGAGTTAAGTACTTTAAATAAACTTAGATTCTGCAACTAAGTTGAGCATATTTTGAATATGTTTTGTTATGTAGAGTTAAACGCATTGATATAAAAACTTAACAAGAGAAAAATCGAGCTTATGTTTAAAAGAAGAATAAAAAATAGTAGAAGTAGCCAATGCAGTCAAATAGATCTATTCTTTAGAGGCTATTTTCGAAAGCTGTGTTTGTTGTCTACCAGCAGTGCTTTATCGATCGCGCTTTCAGTGTCACCTACCTATGCAGAAAGCCAATTATCTATTTCTGACTCGACTGCTGCGCTCAACACCGTATCCGATCTAGAACAACATAGTCATTCTGCAAAAGCTCTAGAATTAGAAGCTGCCAGCTTTTTGCCTGAACCGGCAATTGAGTCTCGCATAGCAACAGAAGCAGCCTTCCCAATTTATGCAATTACCCAAGCAGATACTTCTACACCAGAGCTTTCTCAATTCACAGTAAGCGATCGCTGGCAATTTTCCGTCGAACCTTATATTTTTGTTCCCTTGCGAGTTCAAGCTGATGCCACGGTTGCTGGACGGACTGCCTCGATTGATTTGGGATTGGGAAACATTTTAGATTTTGATCGTGCGTTTAATGCTGGAATTCGGTTACAAGCTCAAAAAAATCGATTGGGGCTTATTCTTGACGGTTTCTATATTTCTGCACAGAATAGCGGAAATTTAGGAGTGACGTTTCCTCCAAACAGTTTGCCAGGTATCGGCGCAGATATTCCTATCCCAGTTCGGACAAGTGCCGACGCCAGCTTATCAATCCGCCAAGGGTTAATTGATTTGGCAGCATCCTACCGCATTGTCGATACAACGCTAGGTGATTCAGCAGCAGCGCCAAAATCCTTTCCTCGTCTAGTTTTTGCTCCGAGCCTGGGACTCCGAATTAATATTTTGAGTCAAAAGCTTGAGGTAGATGACGTTCGCATCAACAATATTCCTGTCGGCAATCTTCCACTGCCAATTTTGCTTCCAGTGAACCAAGACTTTCGCCTAAATAGAACGACGGTTGAGCCACTGATTGGCGCACAAATTGGATTAGACCTATCTGAACGTTGGACAGTCGATCTTCGAGGCGATGTGTCTGGGTTTAATCTCAATGCCGATACAAACTTGACCTGGAATCTGCTAGTCGGCGCCCAGTATCAGTTATCTCCAAGCACATCAGTGCAACTTAGCTATCGCTTTAACGGTTTTGATTTTGAGGATGGATTGGGTCTCACGCGAGCCAAATTGAATTTGCGTCAGAATGGGCTGTTACTCGGTGCAACATTCCACTTCTAATGTATTCAACAATATCCTAGCTCATAGATTGACTTTATTAATAATAGATTTTATATATAAATTCTAGCAAATTGATGACTATTTTGAGTCAAATTAATGCAAAGTTGAAGTGTTTGACAGTCTTGCTACACTATGAATTTAATATATCAATTTTCTCAAAATTTTGAATTTAAATAAAAAACATGACATTAAATATTAGCAAGCTTTTTTTAATGGCAATAATAACTCTGTATGGTTGATATTTGAGATTGATTGATATAATATTTTACTAAGCCTCACTAGCTTCAGGAGAGCTACTAAAGTATTGTTAAGAATTAATTCTATCGTAAAAAGGTTGATTTAAAGGTGACTCGTGTTGTTAGTAACCTGATGTTTATATGTATATATTAAATTAACGCAATAAAATGCAATAGTATACTTAATTCCAGATCTTAAACCGAGAAGTACTAAAGGAAATTCAAATATTTTGAAAATAAAAAACTAAGTATGTAAACATTGATTGATTTAAACAGAATATATAAAAAATTATAAATCATTAAATTTTGAGCTAAATTTCAACAAGAATTGAATGTTGATAAATATAGCTTTTAAATTTTATTTCTCTCTATTTACTCGACTTATATGAATTTATTGAATCGATTTCGAGGATGTTTATTAGGATTAGCTGTGGGTGATGCTGTAGGCACAACGGTTGAATTTCAACCTCGCGGCTCATTTTCACCTATGACTGATATGGTAGGTGGCGGTCCGTTTGAGCTTCTTCCAGGTCAATGGACTGATGATACGTCGATGGCGTTGTGTCTAGCTACTAGCTTAGTTGAGGTGGGTAGATTTGATGCTGTCGATCAGATGAATCGTTACTGTGAGTGGCATGAGCGCGGTTATCTCAGCAGTACAGGAGAATGTTTTGATATCGGCAACACCGTAAGTCAAGCATTATACCAGTACAAAAAATCAGGCAACCCATTCAGCGGTTCTACGCATCCGAGGTCTGCGGGTAACGGTTGTTTGATGCGGCTAGCACCAGTACCGATGTTTTACTTTCCAAATCGCGATCGCATTCTTCACTTTTGCGGTGAGAGTTCCCGAACAACGCATGGTGCAGCAGAATGTATTGACGCTAGCCGTCTGTTAGGACATATTTTGTGGCGTACCTTCTCAGGAGCTAGCAAAACAGAGATTTTGTTTGAGAATAGGCTAAAAGTCGCGTCTCAATCAATTCAGACTATTATTAATGGGGAATACCGAACTAAGACTATCGATGCTGTACGCGGTACTGGATACGTAGTTGAAAGTTTAGAAGCCGCACTATGGTGCTTTTGGCAAACTGATACTTTTGAACAAGCAATTCTTACCGCAGCTAACCTAGGTGACGACGCGGACACAACTGCCGCAATTTGCGGTCAAGTCGCTGGAGCGTATTATGGAGAATCGGGCATCCCTACTCACTGGCTAAACCAACTAACAATGCGAAAAGAAATTGCTAAACTTGCCGAGCAACTATGTACTGTACAAATTAATGAAGATTGTTTTAGCTAAAGCGAGGACGTGCCGAGATGCGTACGCAATAGTGCAAAATGCTGCGGGAATTTCATAGAGAATGTATATTTTTGAACAGCTACTGATTTTACCACCCACAATAAATTCTGGTTTTGTTGTTGGATTGCGCTTAAACTGCCATTATTAATTATCTCGAGCGACGATCCGCTTTTGATACTCCTTTGGTGACAAGATCTAAAGTACTTAAGCTTGCAGCCTTGCGATGGCTCAACTGAAGCGTCAGCAGCATAATGGTTATATTGTACTAATTTCCTAAATGCTAGCTACAAATCAATCTCCGCGTCTTTGCGTCAGCCATCTGTAGCAATCTTAAAGTGAATTGGTATGAGCCTGATGTGCTCACTTGATGACTCTACTGCTTCTAGAATTGCTTAATCGCATCGGCAAATAAAATAATGGCAGCTTGTAGTTCACCTGAGATTGCTGGGTCAGCCACAATTCCAGCTACATCCAAGTTTTTACCCAGTAGAGAAACGGTGATGGAAGCTTCAGGAACAATTCGTCCTGCCATCGTGGTTACAATCTCGGTCAGTGCGGCTTGGGCGTGAATAGCTCGCGGTGATGCGTTAAACAATGCAATCGGCTTCCTGACAAACTCTTCGCTGCTCACTAACCAATCGAGCGCATTCTTCAACACACTTGGTACACCATGCGCGTACTCTGGAGTTGAAATAACCAAACCATCTGACCATTCTTGCGCCCGCAAATCTGTCACTGATGGCGGCTTTGTTGACTCAAGGTCAGCATTGAAATGCGGCAAATCACCGAGTCTACAGTACAGTTTCATCTCAACGTTTTTAGATAATACTGCGATCGCCGCCTGAAGTAGAGCAGTATTAGATCAAGCCTGACGCAGGCTGCCTAAGAGCGCAAGGATATGTATAGTTTGAGATTGGCTTTTGATGTCTGCAAAAGTCACTGTTGTTTCTAATCTGTTCCTATCTGTAAGCACCTTAACCCTAATAAATTCACGATGATTTCTCAACTTCATCTTGTTAAACTAAAACGCAACAAACTCGCTGAATTCCATCTGCAATCAAGCAACGAACACGCGTTCAGACCACACCCTAACGACTAGAACGAAGTCAAGCTGACGGTGAAGTTAAGCGGTAGCAGATTATCTCTAACGCTAGACGCAATGACTCTCAACTATCCGCTCTATCGGTTGTTATGCGGTCTCAACTAAAGGTTTATGTAAACTATGTTTGGTAGGAGATGAACTCCAAAAGAGAGCCATCCGGATCTTGAAAATAGGCGCTCATCCCCAGTCCCTTCTTGCCACATCGCTGGACTGGTTCAAGTTCAACTTCTACTCCATGTCTTTTTAGGTGCTTCTGCGCCTCGCTAATCGTACCAGGATAAATAAAATGAAGATCGCTTCCTCCAGGCTGCACGGGAAGCTGTGCAACTGGCGTTCCTTGCACACCAGGGCCATGTAAGTTGAGTTGAGTCTCTCCAAAGCGGTATGACCATCCAGAACCAACAGGGACAAGTTCAGCACCCAGTACGGCATGATAAAAAGTATTTGAACGTTCCCAGTCAGACACATGAATTACACAATGATCGAGCTTAATGTTTGGCATGGCTACTCTTTGTCTTCTTCAAGATTTTCTTCAAACCCCAACCAGAATCGCACTGTATCTTCAACTTTTACCATTTGCTCAGGCGTCAGACGTCCTAATTTGCGTAGCAGCTTTGCATGAGGAATTGTAATGATGTTTTGTACGTCAAAGACTCCTTCTCGAAGGAACTGAGCTTTGATTTGCACCTCAAACCGCGAACCACGTGGACTTGTTGTATGTGGAATTAGAGTTGCTAATGCACGGTCTTGATTAAGAGCAGGAATACTAATTACCAAACATGGTCTGACTTTTGCTACATAACCTAGGTCAACTAGCCAAACTTCGCGACGCTCAGGACTACTCATCTATGTTTTCCTGCTCATCCAACTCTAGAAAAAGCCCTTCAGCATTCTGGACTAAATCTTCATCAGATAAGGGCGGAAAATCGAAATCAACCGTCCGCTTTAGAATCTCCGATACAAGCTCTAACCGTTCTGAGTTTGTCAAGCGATCAAAGGCATCTAAAAGTTCTTGTACTGAAGCAGTCATAGCTGTTTACCTATATAATGTTAATAACATATATAATGTTATTAACATAAATATAGACTTGGCAGGACTCTCAGCTATTGTTTGACAACGACAATAAATTTTAGATATATATTTGAAACTCGCCTAAACTTCCATCACTATCCCGCAGCGACGATCCGCTTTTGATACTCTTGTTCAGTGACAAGATCTAAAGTACTCTCGATACGATCTAAAAACACAATGCCATCGAGGTGATCCAGTTCGTGTTGAAAAATGCGGGCAACAAAATCTGTTAACTCTTGCTTTTGTTGCTTACCGTGGCGATCGCTATACTCCACCTCAATAATTTGATATCGCGGTACTAACCCCCGAATACCTGGAATACTCAAACAACCTTCCCAGTCTTTGACGACTTCCGTCGAGTGCGCTAAGATTTTGGGATTGATCATCGCAGTTGGT
The DNA here is from genome assembly GCF_002939305.1 of Chroococcidiopsis sp. TS-821. Classification (NCBI taxonomy): domain Bacteria; kingdom Bacillati; phylum Cyanobacteriota; class Cyanophyceae; order Chroococcidiopsidales; family Chroococcidiopsidaceae; genus Chroococcidiopsis; species Chroococcidiopsis sp. TS-821. The sequence goes on from NZ_MVDI01000005.1 coordinate 197,777, forward strand.
TCCATTGTTGGAGCATGAGGATACCGAGGATTCGGGCGAGAAGCAACAATGAATAAGCGACACGCTTCGGCGACTTGTGGCGCAGCTATTCCTACACCGTTTGCTTGCCCAACAGTTGCGATTAAATCATCCACTAGATTTTGGATATGTTGCTCTTGAATATTCTCAACATATTGAGCTTGGGTGCGGAGTATAGGATGACCGAGTTGTACTATTTCTAAAACTTCTCCCATATGTAATGATGCCTCGTCCCAGGTTAATTACCAACAATGTAGAGTAACTAGTACGACAAAATAATTACCAGTTACCCATTGCCAATTCCTTAGTGTAGTTATATTAGAGAGGATATAAATTAACCTTCACTTTGTACAGGAAGATTTTCCAGCCGCACTGCTACTTGCTGAGATTGCCCATTGCGTTGAACGCCAATTTGCATTTGACTACCAACCTGACTACCCGCAACTAAGCGTTGTACTTCCTCGGTTGTTGTGACAGGTTGATTGTTAATTGTTTGGATGACGTCACCAGCGCGCAATCCAGCCCGTGCAGCAGGAGAATTAGGAACAACACGAATAATCAAAATTCCTTGTTCTGCGGTTACGTTAATCTCGCCACCCGATTCAATTTCAAGTTGCTGCCTTACTTCTGGTGACAGTGTTACCATTTGTACGCCTAAATAAGCATGTTGTACTTCGCCAGTCGCAATCAGTTGTTGAGAAATATTTCGTACGGTATTGATGGGAATCGCAAATCCTAACCCTTGCGCGCCGCTGATAATTGCTGTATTCATACCAATAACTTCACCACGCGCATTGAGCAAAGGACCGCCTGAGTTACCTGGATTAATTGCTGCATCGGTTTGAATCAAATCGACACGTTTATCCGAAACACCGATGTCACTCGTAGAGCGTTCAGTAGAACTAATAATCCCTGCTGTTACTGTATTGTCTAGCCCCAACGGATTACCAATCGCAATTACCCATTCGCCTGGTTGTAGTAGTTCTGAATTACCAATAGGAACAATAGGTAAGTTGCTGGCTTGAACTTGAATCACCGCCACATCTGTTACTAAATCTTGTCCTACGACTTCACCTTCAAACGTACGACCATCTTTGAGCGTGACACTAACGCGATCGGCACCATCAACAACGTGCGCATTTGTCAAAATTTGACCTGATTCACTAATAATAAATCCTGACCCTGTACCGCGTACAACTCGCTGTCTCGGTTGCGCTGGATTCGGTTGAATTCCAAAGAATCTGCGTAAAATTGGGTCATCAAATTCTGCGGGTAGCTGTCGCGAGACTGTTCTTGCGGCATTAATTCGCACCACCGCAGGACCTACCTTTTGGACGGCTGCGACAACAAAATTTGGATCTGTTGGGGCGATCGCAGTTGTTATGTTTGCCGCAGGTTGCTGTGGAGTTGGTTGTGCGTTCGATTGTTCGGTCTGCGTGATATTTCCAGGTCGCGCACACCCACTTAGACTTGCTAATCCGATTCCCGCGAGTAATGTTAAAAAATAACCGATGTTTTGCTGCTGCCGTCGTCCTAATATATTACGTTTTCTATAGGACGTCTTACGATAATCGGAGCTTGTGTGAATATTTGTAGCTTCTGGTTCGGTATCGCGGCGGATTGTGCTCATTTGTTTTTGTGGTTTTCTCAAATATCAGCTTTTAGGAGTACCTTGCGGTGGAATTGTTAATATCTCAATATATTTAGTGTAGAAAACTAAGAAACAGCTAGCGCAGCTTGAGCAAAACATTTTACCTGTGTATCGTAAGTTTATAGTTAGTTTTAGCTAGTGCAAAGCGCTACGATATTCTTGAATAGCTATATGGCTAATCATACAAGCTACCGAAGATAGTTGCCAAGCTCGGTAGAGTAGATGCTAAATTGGTTGCCTATATGCGTTTTTTTTGCGAGCGGTAGAGGTGGTAAACAGTGGAACTTTCGCTGGAAAGTCTGTGGAGTCAGGTACTAGAGCGGCTACAGGAAAAGTTAACTCGCCCCACCTTCGAGACTTGGATCAAAACGGCTAGCGCGCAGCAACTCGAAAATAATTGCTTGGTTATTTGTACTCCCAACCCATTTGCGCGTAATTGGTTACAAAAGTATTACATCAAAACAATTGTCGATGTCGTTGCGGAAATTCTCGGTCATCCTGTCGAGGTTCAGATCACTGTAACTAAGGAAAATGGCGTAACTTCTGTAAGTGAACCCGAAGTCGCTTGGCCAGCACCGATTGAACCAAGTGTACCGCTGCTCAACAATCGACCTAAACCAATCGAATTAAATCCTAAATATGTCTTTTCTCGCTTTGTCGTCGGTGCCAATAGTCGCATGGCACACGCTGCAGCTTTAGCTGTGGCTGAATCACCAGGGCGCGAATTCAATCCATTATTTTTGTGCGGTGGTGTTGGATTAGGAAAAACGCATTTGATGCAGGCGATCGGGCATTATCGGCTAGAAATTTCTCCTAATTCCCGGATTTTTTACGTCTCTACCGAGCAATTTACAAACGATCTCATCGCCTCAATTCGCAAAGATAGCATGCAAAGCTTTCGCGAACATTATCGCGCCGCAGATGTCTTGTTAGTCGATGATATTCAGTTTATTGAAGGAAAAGAGTACACGCAAGAAGAATTTTTTCATACATTCAACACATTGCACGAAGCTGGTAAACAAGTTGTCTTGGCTTCCGATCGCCCGCCAAACCAAATTCCGCGTTTACAAGAAAGACTGTGTTCGCGCTTCTCGATGGGCTTAATAGCGGATATTCAACCACCAGACTTAGAAACCCGAATGGCAATTTTGCAAAAGAAAGCTGAGTACGAAAATATGCGCTTACCAAGAGAGGTGATTGAGTACATTGCTTTTAACTATAAGTCCAATATTCGGGAACTAGAGGGAGCTTTAATTCGGGCAGTTGCCTATATCTCGATTTCTGGATTATCGATGAATGTCGAAAACATTGCTCCAGTACTTAATCCACCCGTAGAAAAAGTAGAAGCTTTTCCCGATGCTGTACTTATGGTTGTGGCAGATGAGTTTGATGTTTCTGTCGAAGACCTTAAAGGTAACTCGCGCCGCCGCGAAATTAGCTGGGCGCGTCAGATTGGTATGTATTTGATGCGACAACACACTGATTTGAGTTTACCAAGAATTGGTGAAGAATTCGGCGGTAAAGATCATACAACCGTGCTCTATAGCTGTGACAAAATCGCGCAGCTACGCGAAAGTGATACAAATTTGGCTCAAACACTGAGACAGTTGAGCGATCGCATTAACCTCGCCAGTCGTCATTCTTCTTAAGTTATTAATATAAATAACTCTAATTTTTCATTCCTGGATCCCGATCCCCGATCGCTGACTCGTTCTTAAACAGGTATAATTTCTCAGTAACTCCGACACTGCTAACAGCGTGATTGCTATTTATCCTGGAAGCTTTGACCCAATTACTTTGGGACACCTTGATATTATTGAGCGTGGCTGTCGCCTCTTTGAGCGCGTCATTGTCGCTGTGTTACGTAACCCGAATAAAACACCATTGTTTTCAGTACAACAACGGTTGGAGCAGATCCGGATCTCAACATCCCATTTGGCGAATGTAGAAATAGATAGCTTCGACGGCTTGACAGTAAAGTACGCCCAAATGCGACAAGCACAAGTTCTTTTGCGGGGTTTACGCGCAATTTCTGACTTTGAAGCGGAACTACAAATGGCGCACACGAATAAAACACTTGCTGCGCATATCGAGACAGTCTTTTTGGCAACTTCTAATGAGCATAGTTTCTTAAGTAGTAGTGTGGTTAAAGAGATTGCCAAATTCGGCGGTTCCGTCGATCATCTTGTTCCTCAGCACGTTGCCCTAGATATCTACCGATGTCACACCAAGAGCCCCTAAAAATCGATCCTGAACAGATTCCTCAGGAAACCAGAAATACAGATATCCAGGAGGCGTTGAACCGACTGGAAGAAATTATTCTTGCCAGTCCTCGCATTCCGCTAACGCGCAAAACTTTAATTGACGAGGAAGTCCTGCTCGATCAACTCGATCGCATTCGCTTTAGTCTACCGACGGCATTTCAAGAAGCACAAGCAATTATCGAGCAAAAGAAAGAAATTTTGTTACAAGGAGAACAACACGCCCAAGAAATTATTCAAGCTGCAGAAGCTAAAGCAGCACAACTACTCAGTGAAACAACGATAGTGCGCCAAGCCGAAGCTGCTGCACAAGAAATTCGCCAGCAGGTTGAGCAAGATTGCATCGCTATTCAGCAACAAGTGCAAGCGGAAATCGATCAAATGCGCCATCAGGCTCAAGAGGAATTGTTACAAATTCGCGCCTCGGCGATCGCCGAAGCTGAAGACATTCAAAATGGCGCAGACGAGTATGCTGATAGCGTTCTTCGAAGTATTGAGCAGCAACTTAACGATATGTTGCGTATTATTCGCAATGGCAGACAACAACTACAATCCCCAGGAAAAGCAATAGGAATACGCGATGAGGGACGAGCAATTAAAGAGTAATTTTAAGTATTATTACTTATTTGGTCGTAGGTAACTGGTCATTGGCGATCGGCAAGAATACCGCTCAACTTCCTATTACCAATTACCGCCCATAACAATAGGAGTCTTTAATCCTGTTCATTTAAGTAAGAAGCTTTGTTTTCGATACATTTGTTTCATTTAAAATTCTGATAACTAATTTGCATGACTATTAAGGTTTTATTTTGCTACAGTCTTAACATAACGAAATAAAACTTTGCCCTGAGGTTGTAATTGTTTGCGTAACTCGCGTTTCGTGTATACTTTTATTGCTATTTGGGTAAAGTATCTATAAAGATAGTCAAGAAACGTACACAGGTACGAGAGGCGGTTATGGCTGTCGAATACGCCCAAACTCATGCATCATCGCAGGCTTTAAAACAGATCTTCCAGAGAGTTAATGCCCAAAGCTGCCCGCGACATTATAATTTTCATCTGCACACGGTTCACTCGGATGGTAAGCTGCAACCGGAAGAATTGATTCAGCAGGCGATCGCCATTGGTCTGCAAGGTCTAGCAATCACCGATCATCATACGGTTAGTGGTTATCAAGCCGCGCAACGCTACCTCAATGAACTAGAGTTGAGCAAACCTTATCTAAAATTTACTGTACCGCGCGTTTGGACGGGTGTAGAAATTAATGCCGATCTATTAGGTGTGGACGTTCACATCTTAGGATATGCGTTTGACCATCAACATTTCAGCATCGCGCCTTATTTGCAACGAAAAATTACAACTGGAAAAATGTATCAAGCAGATCGGGTGATTGCGGCAATTCATCAAGCAGGTGGGTTAGCGGTTCTAGCGCATCCCGCACGTTATAAGCGATCGCCGCAAGACTTAATTCCTGCAGCAGCTTCGTTAGGAATTGATGGCGTCGAAACATTCTACGCCTACGACAATCCTCAGCCGTGGCGTCCTAGCGTGACAGAAACACAACGAGTGCAACAACTGGCAAAGCATCATAATTTATTAAGTACCTGCGGTACTGATACTCACGGTTTGAGCTTATTAAAGCGTCTCTAAAAAGCAGTGGGCAAAACACAAATACCCTGTTCTAATTTAAAACAGGGTAGATTAATGAATTATTAAAAAATATTAAATGTGGGATTTAAAATACTGACATAATTGTAATTATGCCAGCACTTGTCAATACAAAAACGAAACCTAGAGCAATTGATTCGCCTAAGTGCTTGGTGACTTTCATACTTCTTGTTTATTAAGTGAGCCTAGCCTTTAATTTATCATTAACCTTGCATTTATCAACAAATAGTAAGTAAAACTTAAAGCACTGCAAAACTTCTTAATGTAAGATTCAGAATTGCGTGCTTATCCGTTGTACCATTTCACTAAACAAAAACTACAAACCATTTCTCCTGAAGCTGCCTATTTATAGAAAATTTCAAGCGAAACGGTATTACCCCAAATTCACAGTCATCGAGGGAAAAATGAAAACAGCATGAAAGTTCAGAGGCGCTATCTTGTAAAGTTTGCGCTAATCTTAAATGCTGCTCGAATGAGCTTTTAACCCTAACCTTGAACCGCCGATTTCTTCTGCTATACCAGTTATTTTGTTAATCCATGTTCTAGCGCGAAGCGAACGAGTTCAGTGCGACTATTTGTACCCGTTTTGCTAAATAAGCGACTAACGTACTTTTCGACATTCCGCACGCTAGTTTGTAAGCGACGAGCAATTTCTTTATTCATTAGCCCTTCTGTGACAAGATTGAGAACGCTCTGTTCTCTCGGAGTTAAGTCAATTTTAATCGGAGCCGGAGTTGTTGCAATTCCTTGACGCTGGGTTAGCAGGGCTTTAATTTGAGCGATTTGATTGGCTAAATCGGCAATATCGGGTGTCTCGCCCGATTCGCTAGACTGTGTTGCGGTACGACGGGCAATTAAGTTTTCTACTATGGCAACTAATTCATCAGGATCAAATGGCTTGGGTAGATAAGCATCAACTCCTGCTTGATAACCTTGGATGCGGTCTGTCGTCATACCTTTTGCCGTCAGGAACACGACGGGTAAAGTTTGAAAACGAGGATCGTCGCGCATTTGTTTGAGGAACTGGTAGCCATCTACCTGTGGCATCATGATGTCAGAAATGACTAAATCGGGGGTAGTTTGCTGTAGCAATTCCCATCCTTCTTGGGCATTACTCGCCACCTGCACCGTAAAACCACTTTCTTGCAAATAATCTTTCACAGCTTCTCGCAAACCTGGTTCATCGTCTACCAGTAAAAGTTGTGCGGACATCTACTACGTTTCCCTTGACGCTATCTTCTTCAATGTAGCGAAAAAGAGGGCTAAAGGTACTCTTGGCATGCTTTAAGAGCAAATAAAACTTGGAAATTGCAATCGCGATCGCAATCGAAGTATGTTATTTCCTAGCCACGAACCTCTAACCCTGAGTTTCCTAGCGGATGCTGATTGGTTTAAGTGGTTGATTGGGTGCTGTTTGAGCCAAGGAATTGGTTCCTAGAACCGCGATCGCGCGGGCGTATTGGGGATCGTTTTGAGTACCCACTAAGTTTGGGTTACTGGCTAGCTGACGTACTTGTGCTTCTGTCAAATCAATTTTGACATCCGGTGTAATTCCCTTGTGGCTAATATCCGTACCCTTAGGAGTGTAGTAATGTGCAATTGTAATTGCCAAGCCAGAACCATCAGAAAGTGAATGCACGGATTGCACTAATGCTTTACCAAACGTTTGACTACCAACGACAACCGCTCGATTATTGTCTTTGAGTGCGCCTGCTAAGATTTCACTTGCGCTAGCTGAATTTCCATCCACGAGAACCGCGACAGGCTGCTTTACCAAAGCAGTACGATTTGCGGCAATTTTTTCACTTCTACCGCGTCGATCGACGGTACGAACAATATCACCCGTATCCAACCACATCCGCGCGATCTCAATACTCGCTTGCAATAGTCCACCAGGATTACCCCGCAAGTCTAAGACATAGCTATCAACTTTTTGGCGATTGAGATCGTAAATTGCCCGCTGCATTTGTTCTGGAGCGTGCGCATTAAACTCTCTTAAGCTAATGTAACCAACTCGATGTTTGCCTTCTTGCTTGACAGAGTAGCGCACTGTGGGTACTTCGATCTTAGCCCGCGTAATTCTTATGTCTAAATTTTGTTGTCCAGAACGTCCAATTCTTAAATTAACAGGCGTACCCGCTTTACCGCGAATCATATTAGAAGCTTCCTGAACATCTAACCCTTGAGTGGGTTTACCATCAATCGCCAAGATCTCGTCACCCGATTGAATTCCCGCTTTGAGTGCCGGAGAATTTTCGATAGCTTCTACTACAGTCAGACGCTTAGTTTGTTCGTTGACTTCCATGCGAATTCCGACGCCGGAAAGTTCTCCAGCAGTTTGATCCGTAAGTGCTGCAAATTGTTGCGGATCGAGAAAGCGCGTGTAGGGGTCGCCCAGTTTCTCTAGTTCCTGCCGAATTGCGTTATAAGCTTGTTCCTTGGAGGTATAGTTTTTGCTTAAGAGGTTTTGTCGGCTAAGTTGCCAATTGACTTTGTTGAAGGTGCTATCGACGTACTCGCGGTTTACTAGCTGCCAAACTTCGTCTACTAAAGCTTTTGGACTATCTTGAAGTGCGGCGCGGACAGAGCGTACTGGAAGTAAAGGCGCCGTTAACGTTGTGGCGATCGCGCCGCTAAATAAAGCAAAATGGAGCAACGAGAAGCGTTTGGTATATTGCTGCATTGGGATTGGCGAAGTAATTTTTACAGTTAGATTTATTTTGACTCAGCGCTTGCATCTGTACACTGCGTGAGAGTTGCTATCGACTATACACCCAGTAAGTTTGTGATGACAGTAAAAACAGATAAAGTTTCATTGTAGTTTTAAACAATATTAGTTTCCACCCTACTTAGATTCCTCCTATATCTATCTACTATTTTGTGCCAGTTTTCGCAGTGTCCTCGAGAGGAGTGAGAAATTAGTGGTAAGTAGTGGTAATTTCTCTTATTAACTTGAGTCGCGTACAATCGCTTGGATAGTAGCTAACGAAACAGTAGAAAAATATTGTTTTTGAAATTGTTCTTCTTGTACAGCCATTAAGAACTTTTCAATAGCTTGCAAACATTTATCTTCAAATACTGTGGCTTGTGGTTGCCAATTGACGATAAAACCTCGATCGACAGAACTAATACTAAAACCAATACTACTAAGCGCTTGAAATCCTGATTTGAGTGTTTGGTCGCCGATTCCTAGTTTTTGACATAGTTGAAACCGCGTTACAGTTTGACCAGTGCGACTAATATATTTTGCAATTCCTAGTAACGAAAGCCAAATTTGATTGGGTGAAATAAATTGTGGTTTTTTCCAGGCTAACACTAGCTGTTTTTTTTCGCCAAGCGATCGCTTAAACCAATTACGTAAATCGTCCCAACTATTTGGGCAAGTTTCCAGCAGCAAACTTGGTTGTTGAACAGTTAACTGAGTTACGTTATCTTGATTTCGCCAGTCTAGGATCTGGCTTAGGTGACTTTGAACGGTACAGTTAACCGTAGTTTCAGTAGCGCGAACGGCAATTAACCGTACCTCATATTGTGGCTTTTTGCCTTTATCTGAGTAGGAATTGTAGTCAAGTTCTACAATGACATCGCACCGCCCTGGAGGAATTTCTTCGCAGTAATGTCCCCACCAAATACCAGGAAATCCTTTTGTAGTCGAATCATCACGAAGGATGAATTCTGTTTTGATGTATTTTACTTCTTTACCTTGTGCATCTCGAATATTACGATGCCGAGCATTTTCAAACCAGCAATTTTGAATCAACAGTTTGGGTACAGGATTGCCCATACCGCACGGTTCGAGTAATTTTAATTCCCAAAAGAGATCTTTGCCTAAGTCTTGGACAGTACACGTCAAGTCTGCTTGAATTGTTGGTGTTGTTAGGCTACTACTTAAAGATTGTCGCAATCTTTGGTTAATCGCCTCAGAAAATAAAGGAATATTTTCGACGGCTAAACTCAATCCGGCGGCGAAAGGGTGTCCGCCAAAACGATGTAATAAATGTGCTTGGTCTTTGACTAACTGATATAAATCGATTTGATTAACCGAACGTGCTGAACCACGTGCTAAGAGGCTAGAGGTGTTTGTGCCTTCAGTAATTCCTTCGGTACTTAATAAAATTGTTGGGCGTCCAGTTTCTTGCGCTACCTGTCCAGCAACTAAACCTAAAACACCGGCAGACCACTGCGGATCTTCTAACACGATAACACTCGTCGTCGATAAGTCTAGCCGCTGTAATTTGGCTGTCACTTGTTTGGCAACGTCTTTCTGTAAAGATTTACGTCGAGAATTTGCAAGTTCTGTATCTTGTGCTAGCTGTTCGATACGGTGTAAATCGCGGCTTGTGAGTAATTCGACACAAAAACTCGCATCACCGCGAATGCGACTCACTGCATTGATGCGCGGACCTAAACCAAAAGAGATATCTGTCGGGCGATCGCCACTTTTCTGACACAGCTCTAATAATTTACCAACGCCTGGACGTCGCCGTTGTCCTTCTGGCTGCTTAAAGTCGCGTTGCATTTTAGCAATTCCTAGCTGTGCCAAATAACGACAATCTCCTGAAAGTTGTACTAGGTCTGCGATTAAGCCAATTGCAACTAGATCGAGTAAGTCTTCTAACGGTTGTTGAGGAATATTGGGTAGTTTTTGGTACAAAGCTTCTACAAGTTTATACGCAACAGCAACGCCTGAAAGATGAAACAACTGATGTTTGTCTGGTAAATAGCGAGGATTGATAATTGCTACAACTGGTGGGCGTTCTGGTGGTAGTGTATGATGGTCTGTAACAATAACATCGATGCCGAGTTGTTGGGCGTATTCAATTTCTGTAATATTCGTGCTACCTGTATCGCAAGTAACAATTAACTGCGCTCCTCGTTGAGCAAGAATATCAATTCCTTGGCAGTTAAGACCGTGGGACTCGGTGATGCGATTGGGTATGTAATAAAATAAATCAGTATTTTGGTGAAAAAACTGTCCTAAGCCATCCCAAAGCACTGCCGTGGAGGTAATGCCATCGGCGTCAAAGTCTCCCCAAATCGCGACTTTTTCGCGGCGATCGCGTGCTTGCTGCAATCGCGTTACCGCTTGATGCATTTCTTTGCCAAATTCAAACGGACTTGCGGCTTTATATGCTTGAGGACTGACAAATGTTTCTAAACTTTTTTGGTCTTGAATTCCACGTTGCCACATTAGCTGTGCAGCGAATTTACCCGACGAATTAGGACAATAATTACTGACAGCTTGGATGAACCATTCAGGCGGTGATTCAACAGGTGGTAGCAGCCATTGTGGTTGTTCTGGCATAGGAGAGAGGTTAGGGGTCAAAGGTCAGGGAATTTTAGGGCACAGGGGTTGGAGAAACCAGGTGAGAAATACTACATATGAACTTCTCTTTCACTACTTTCACTAACTACTAGCCACTAGCTACTCACCCCTAATCACTATTTTCGTCTACTAGAGAATTGAGAGCAACCTCACCAGCAATACCTTCGGGTTTGCGCGATAAGACAGCCGGACGCGATCGCCGATAACCTGCTCTTTCTGCTTTTTGCCGTTCGTAAGCAATCAGCCTACCATAGTATTCATTTTTACTTAAATTCATCGATAAGAAGATGTGCTGACGGCTGTTACCAAAGCCCTTACGTTGAAAAAATTTTACCGCAGGTGTATTTGCCGGGTCGGTATCAACGAGCATAAACCGCGCCCCATCTTCAATCATGCGTTCGATGAGTTTGTCTACCAAAGTGTCACCAACTCCACGACGTTGAAAATTAGGGTCAACTCCTAACCAAATAATATAACCGTATGTCCAAGAACCTTTTGTAATAACGGTACCTAAGATAAATCCTGCTAGTTTGCCGTCAATTTCCGCAACGAGACAGTATTCAGGATCGGTGTTATAAAGTCCGATAACTTCCCACTCGTCCCACGTACGATATAAGTAAGGATACAAATCGCTAGTAAATAGCTTTTCTCCCAAGTGATAGACAGGAGCAAGGTCATCAATTTCGAGTTCGCGGACATAAACTGAGGATGTATGCTCCGGGTCTTTTGTGTCATGCGTCATAACTAACTTCCTATGCCGTCCTTTACAAAGGGACTTCTTGAATATTGACAAGATTTGGTAGCAAGTGCTGCAAAGAAGTAACTTCGTCGTAGCGATCGCGGTGACAGCGCGTTGCATACTGACAAAGATCGCAAAACTTGCTACCTAGTGGCACTTGAGGAAATGGTTCGCCGCGTTCGTAACGTTGTAACCATTGCGTGAGTTGACTTAAGAGAGCGTTGAGTTGTTGTGCCGTTTTTTCGTGCTGAGCATTGTTATAAATGAATTTCAGACTTTGTGGTCGATCTTCAGATTGAATAAACCAGTAAGTCATTGATAGCTGTTCGGGTACGTAGTCGCTTGTTTCAGCTAGCACGTACAAATAAAGACGTGTTTGCCAATTTTGTTGTAAAGCGCGGCGATTTTGTGGTTTAGGGTAAGTCTTCCAATCGAGAATTTGGGCTTGGCGATCGTCGGCAATCAATAAATCGTAAATTACCGTGAGTATATACCCTTGAACTTGCAATGTACGGCAGTGTTCGCTTTCGCGGAAAACTTGGCTAGTAATATCTGGTGTTAAAATTTCTGGTGCAACACTTGCAAAAGCATTTATCCAACGCTGTAGTTGGGCATCTTCTTGTAGCAAAGATTGAATTGGTAAACCAAGTTCGCGCTGCTGCATCAGCAAGTGAAAGCGACTTCCCCAATTTAGGCGCTCTTGTTGCTCTAAACTGGTAGGAGATGTGAGTTGCTCTAAATAAGTGTGTTGAAATTGACGCGGGCAACGTTCGAGTAAGTTGAGTTGCCCTTGAGATAAACGCATAGAGCTATAAATAAGTAGCTTTATTTTATTTTAGGCTCCCTTACTTAATATATAAAACTTTGATGCTGCTTTACACAATCACATGAAGTATCGCACCTTAGCTCATCAATGGAATGAAGTTGAGTTAATAAGATTGGTAAGATATTGTGGTTTCTTTATATAAGATTGCTGCATTATTAAGTATTGCTTGTACCCACGCCAGCGATAGCAGAGTTAATGTTAGTAGGTCAGTCTAATAATGGAATGATTTGATCGTTCATTGATACAGACTCAATTAATCGATTGGGTAAGAATGTTTCGTTTGTTGAAATAATAAAACAATCAGTTCCTAATGAGTGGGGTGCTTCAGTTATACTTTCTCGTAACACGGTAAATTGCGATTTTGGTAAGGTAGATATACATCGCATATCTGGCGTAACACAATTAGGACAATTGGTCTACGATAGCAAATATAACGATCCAAACCCAATGGCTCTTCTCCCAGGCACTGTTGGTGGCTCTGTATTTGAATTTATCTGTTACGAGTATTAGTAATTGGCGATCGCTAGCTAAACTTTACTCAACACGTAGACACTACCTTCGTTACCGCGTCCGATGCGTAAATCACTATCAAGATAAGTAATATCTAACCATCCTTGTTGTTCGCGGCTATCTAACCGAAAATCAACGGCGGCAAATCTTTTACCAGCTTCAATCTGCGAAATAAACTCTCCTGGAGACTTGTAACTTACTAGGCGTTGTAATCCAATAATCGAGCGCTCGAATTTGACTTGTACGCGGCGATCGCTCAGTGGTGCAAACCGCGCACTAACCGCTACCATACCTTCTAAAAAAGGAATGCCATAAACTTCTGCTATGTTGTATACGCTATTTGTTGCTACGCGAATACATTGATAAATTTGACCAAGCTTAAACAATGGCAGTTGGTCAATATTTAATAATCCTTTACTTGTGGTGTAGAGAAGTCGCCAGTCACCATTAAGAAGTTCCCCAGCTTCTATCGGACGAGGAGTAGGGTTGCGATCTTCTAATCGCGCGATCGCAATTAATATCGCTTGTTTGTCTTGTTCTGTTGCGAGTAATCCTCGATTCTTTCCAGCGATCGCTTCTAATAGTGTTGACTTATCTACCATCGCACCCTTGCCTTTTTTAGCCGATTGCTAATTTCTACAACATCAACTTTTGTAGTATTGAGGTTGATGACTGATTGCAGAGGTCAGAGTTAAATTTACCGCGTTTATACGGCGAACGCTCTTCCACCAAAGTTTAACAAAGCCTATACTGTTCACTTGGAACAATAATGCTCAGCCTCTGCGATTTTGCCCTAACTATATTGACCATTGTGAGTTATGCCAACTATTCTCTGTTGATTGCGTCGCTGGTGGTTAATAAGTTTTTTGACAATTATCAGAATTACGCGAGCTGTACTAGTTATAGGTGCGATCGCCACTATACTTAACAAAGGTGTCCAGCGATTTGTTAGTATTGATAAACTTGAAAAGTATAGTTAGCTTGATTTCAAAAAACTTGCATTATGCGTAACTCTGCTCTGCGTGAAGAACCTCGCGATCAACCGGCTGGCGTCATTCCTTTGAAGAACGAATCCTCGTTACTCGATTGGTTGGAGTCATCAGGTCGCTTGATAGCGCGTGATAACCAAGAGCCAGATTATTTAGACGATGAAGAAGAAATTGCAGGTTTGATGGATCCGGACGATATGTCCTACGATCTTGATGATGACGATGATATCGTCGAGGTTGAAGATTAACATTGTGCCGCTACAACCTGCGCTGGTACACAAATCTCCAACTAAGTTTGCAGCTTCTTGCCCTCAATCTTCCACGTGTGGGAGACTTAAAGTCGAACTTCTTAAAGTTGGGCAGCTAGTCTGCCCAAAAGAGTTTCCCAATAATACAAACTCGTGTGCGTTGGGCGGCAAAAGCTTGCCGCAATACTGAGTGATTTTTGCTAATACGAATCGAATTACTCGAAAAACCTTCACAGCAATTTTGTTTGACGGCAAATCAAACACCCTTTAAACTCTATGCTGGTTACTCCAGTTTTGTGGTGAAGCGCTCGCCATTGAGACAAGGTGTAAAAGCTCAAACATTTGGTGTTGTGAGGGATTTTCGTGGAAGCTAAATCATCTTCGGAATCTTCGTTTTATTTATCTGGTACTAATCTACTTGTATTATTGAGTGTGGCACTCAGTGTTGCTGCATTCGTTTTAGATTGGAGTGCAAATCGATCGTGGCAAGTAACTTCGCTGAGCCTACCTCTGATTATCTGTGGAGTTGTTACTGCGGGAATAGGATATGGTGTCGTACCGTTGCTAGTTAGGTTAAAGACTGGGCAAGTCATTCGCGAAGATGGTCCCCAAGCTCATTTAAAAAAAGCAGGCACGCCAACGATGGGAGGCGTGTTTTTTATACCTGTTGGGATTATCTGCGCGGCAATTTTGTCGAGTTTTGCAGCAAACGTTGTTGCAGTTTGTTTGTTAGCGTTAGGCTATGCAGCGATCGGTTGGCTTGATGATTGGCAAATTCTCCGACGTAAATCGAATAAGGGAATTTCGCCGCGCATGAAGTTGGCTTTACAAATTGGATTAGCAGTGGTGTTCTGTTTGTGGCTGTGGTGGAGTCAAGCAAGCAGTATTACCACAGTAAACTTACCTTTTGATTATACTTTGCCGTTAGGTTTGCTATTTTGGTTGTTAGCAGTTTTCGTACTAGTAGCAGAGAGTAATGCGACTAACCTGACAGATGGTGTTGATGGCTTAGCTGGAGGAACAGTTGCGATCGCATTCTTAGGATTAGGAGCCTTAGTTGCACCTACATCACCCGAATTAATGATTTTCTGTGCTTGTATGAGTGGTAGCTGTTTAGGCTTCTTAGTGCACAACCGCAATCCCGCCCGCGTATTTATGGGAGATACAGGTTCGCTTGCCTTAGGAGGTGCTTTAGCTGCTGTTGGACTACTGAGTAACTTGCTTTGGGCGTTATTCGTTCTCAGTGGTATCTTTTTTGTCGAAACGCTCTCTGTGATGGCACAAGTTGGTTACTACAAAGCAACCAAAGATGACAAAGGTGTAGGCAAGCGTTTATTCAAAATGGCACCTTTACACCATCATTTAGAACTTTCCGGTTGGTCAGAGTTACAAGTTGTTGCTGTTTTTTATGCGGTCAACATTATTTTAGTTGGATTATGTTTGTGGCTCAGTCGTTAGCGAACTGTTATTTCCCATCGCTAACTATTAACCTTGATTTCCTCGAATTTGGCTAACGAGGTGAACGAGTTCGGGTAAAATTAACTGCTGCATTCCTAGTTTGACCGCGTTAGAAGAACCAGGGAGCGAGAAAATCAGTTTGTTTTGATATACGCCAGCGATCGCGCGCGAGGCGATCGCCCGCGAGCCAATTTCTTGGTAACTTAAATAGCGAAACAACTCTCCAAAACCAGGAAGCGTTTTTTCTAAGAGGTTGGAGATCGCATCGTAAGTCGTATCTCTAGGGGCGATTCCAGTACCGCCATTGCAAATCACTGCATCTAAATCAGCGTTACTTGCTAAACTTTGCAATTGATTTTGAATTTGCCTTGGTTCATCTGGAATAATTATGTACGCCCCCACAGTATGAGCCGCATCCAAAAGTAGCTGTTTGATAAGTTGACCGCTTTTGTCGGTTGCAAACGCGCGCGTGTCACTTATCGTAATTACAGCACAATTGACTGTGATGCTCGTTGGGTCGGGATGTGGCTGATGTGCCATTCAAGTTGAAACGAATAAATTTAGATCGAATCCGGTTAATTACTGATAATTCAAGTGGCTAGTAATTAGTAGTTAGTGGTTCGTGAAAGATTGACTAGCAACTAATAACTAGCAACTAGTAACTCAATAGCTTAGTTTTTTAACCGGAGAGAATATTACGACTTGTTAAATTCTAAACCGTGAGTTTCTGCGTAACGTTGCATAAAACGCAAAAAGCGATCCCATTCATCAGGCGATTTCATCAAATAGAAGACTTCTAGGGCTTCTGGCTTACCGTTGACGAATTTACCTTTGACTTCGCGAGTTGTGATTGTCCCTTCTTCGTCAATCATGTACATACCAGTAATTTCTTCTGTTGCTTCGCTGCTAAGCGCTTGGGGATTTTGGAAGTAAAAAGTTGCTGTCCCGTTACTGCCATCGCGCGATCGCGTTAACCGCACATCAGGAACTACTTCTTCATCGACGCCTCTAAAAAACTGGATTTGAGCCATAACAATTTGCGACTAAACTTCATTTGCTTTCATCTGTAACTTCATATTTTCTCATTTTTTTGAGAATTGGTAATTAGCGCTCGGTGAGTTTAGGCAATTTACTCCGCGCCAGTGCTGACTTTAGGGGAAATTTTCCGATTCAGTACGTTCTTTGTCAAGTAAAAGAGTTACTGGACCATCATTTTCGATCGAAACTTGCATCATTGCACCAAATATCCCAGTTTCTACCCTCAAACCACTTTGCCGTAGCTTGCTCACAAACGAATCATACAAATCTACAGCAACTTTAGGCGGTGCAGAACGGTCAAAAGAGGGACGACGACCTTTGCGACAGTCACCATAAAGCGTAAACTGACTTACGACTAATAATTCACCGCCGATTTCCTGCACGGATTTGGAAAAGCGATCGCTACTAGATTCGTCGTCAGGAAAAATGCGCAACTCTAAGCATTTGCGCGCCATCCATTCGAGTTCGGCTTCTGTATCAGTATCAGCAATACCGACAAGTAAATTCAGCCCTCGCCCAATTTTCCCAACAATTTCACCATCAACGCTTACTTGCGAAGATTTGACTCGTTGAATAATAACACGCATATTTATTAAGGAATGGCGATAAAAATGGTGGCGCGAGTAACTAGATTATCAGTAGAAGTAGTGCAACAGTTGGCAGGCGGTCTTGGTCGGGGTTAATAAAAGGCGATCGCCTAATTCTAGCTACTTGGTGCTACAGCCATTTAAAAAAGTAAGAGTTAAGAATTCTTTCTAAAGAAAGATCTTAACTCTCTTGTGTTTACTTACTGAAACCTTTACCACGCGATACCGAAGGAAGAGTGACGCAGTTTTCTAATTGAGCGCGCAGAGTTTCGCGGTCGAGATTCTGTCCAATCAGTACTAACTGATTTTTGCGATCGCCATTCCATTCTTCATCATCAATGCTAAAACGCTTGCCACACAAGTGGAAAATATGGCGTTTGGGGCTTTCGTCAAACCACAAAATACCTTTGGCACGGAACACAGTTTCAGGTAACTGATTATCTAAGAAGTACTGAAACTTGCGAATCGATAGCGGTTTATCACTTTGAAACGATATCGACGTGAAACCATCGTTTTCTAAGTGATGCGAGTGATGGTGATGCTCGTGGTGGTCGCAATCATGGTCGTGATGGTGATGTTCGTGGTCGTGGTCGTGGTGGTGATGCTCGTGTTTATTTTCAGCATCAAAATACTTATCCGACTCGAATAAACCAACACTGAGAATTAATGGTAGCGGAACTTGCGATCGCGTCGTTCGCAAAATTCTAGCACCTTCTTTAACTTCGCGAATTTTACCTTCTAAGCGCTCTAACTCAGCTTCGTCTACTAAATCAGTTTTGTTCAGGAGAATTACATCTCCATAAGCAATCTGACTTTGCGCAGCTTGCGAAGTGAATAAATCTAAACTGTAATTTGCCGCGTCTACCAGAGTAATAATGGAATCCAAGCGAGTTAAATCGCGTAACTCAGTTCCTAAAAAAGTTAATGCTACGGGTAAGGGATCGGCAAGACCAGTGGTTTCCACTACTAGATAATCAAGCTTGTCTTGACGTTCAAGAACTTTATAAACTGCTTCTACAAGATCGTTATTGATGGTACAGCAGATGCAACCATTGCTGAGTTCCACCATATCATCGCCAGTTTGGATAATTAGCTCGTTATCGATGCCAATTTCACCAAACTCATTGACTAAAACCGCAGTTTTCAATCCTTGCTGATTTGCCAGGATATGATTGAGTAGAGTTGTTTTACCGCTACCTAAAAAACCCGTAATAATAGTAACCGGCAAGCCGCGCTTTGGAGCGTCCATTGCTTGATAATCGGAAGTTGCTGTAGATTGCATAGCTGTGAGGAAAGAAAATGTCAAAAAATAGGAATATAGAGTTACAGGGCGATCAAAGCTACTTTCTTAAGATTGCTAGCTGACACATTCCACTATCTCCTATTATTGCCGAAAAGCTCATTTCACCATTTTGTCATGACCCTAACGCTGTACAACACGCTTACCCGTCAAAAAGAAATCTTTACGCCGCTGCAAGCAGGCAAGGTAAAAATGTATTACTGTGGTGTCACAGTTTATGATTACTGCCACTTGGGTCATGCGCGGGCATGTATTGTATGGGATGTCGTTCGTCGATACCTGCAATGGCGTGGTTATGAAGTCAAGTATATCCAAAATTTCACAGACATTGACGACAAAATCCTCAATCGGGCGCGCGAAGAAGGATCGACGATGCAAGCCGTTGCCGAACGTTACATCCAAGCGTATTTTGAGGATATGGATCGGTTGAACGTCAAACGAGCCGATGCTTACCCCCGTGCAACGCATACGCTCGATGGCATTAAGCGCTTGGTATACGAGTTAGAACAAAAAGGCTACGCCTACCCAGTTAATGGCGACGTGTACTATGCAGTGCGTCAATTTAATGCCTACGGTAAGCTTTCGGGGCGCAAATTAGAAGATTTGCAAGCGGGCGCAAGCGATCGCGTCGACGTCGAAGATCCGGAGTATCAAAAGAAAAAAGATCCCTTCGATTTTGCATTGTGGAAAGCTGCAAAACCTGGAGAACCCGCCTGGGAGTCGCCTTGGGGCGCAGGACGTCCTGGTTGGCATATCGAATGTTCGGCAATGGTACGGGACAATTTGGGCGAGACAATTGATATTCACGCTGGCGGTGCTGATTTAATTTTTCCGCATCATGAAAATGAAATCGCTCAAAGTGAAGCCGTTACAGGTAAACCGCTAGCCAATTACTGGATGCACAATGGCATGGTGACGGTCAATGGCGAAAAGATGTCCAAGTCTTTGGGTAACTTTATCACAATTCGGGAATTGTTGAACCGCCCAACAGACCCGATGGCAGTGCGACTGTTTGTATTAACTGCGCAGTATCGCAAACCAATCGATTTTACCGATGAAGCGATCGCCGCCGCGACGAATGGTTGGCATACCCTCAAAGAAGGACTGCTGTTTGGCTATCATTATGGCAAGCAACTAGGATGGAAAGAGCAAGAAAGTTCTTTAATCCCAGAAGTTGTGCAGCGCTTCCAGGACGAAGTCGATGATGATTTCAATTTTCCTGGAGGGTTGGCGGTTCTGTTTGAGTTAGCTAAAGAATTGCGCCGTGAGGGAAATCTTTTGGTACATCAAGGCAAAACGGAAACTCCGCCAGAACAACTAAAACAACAATGGCAGACGCTGGTGACTTTGGCGCAAGTTTTAGGGTTTGAAGCCGAACCAGAAACAGAAACAACTGTTGATGGGATCAGCGATCGGGAAATTGAAAATTTGATACAGATGCGACTTGCAGCCAAGAAAGCGAAGAATTTTGCTGAGGCGGATCGGATTCGTAATCAACTGCAAAATCAGGGTATCACGTTAATTGACCAGCCCGGTGGTGTAACGCGATGGCATCGCAACTAAATCGCAATCGTGCATTTGTAACAAACCTGCTACTAGTTGTCGCCACAGGTTTTCTGATACTGCTGTTGTGGCAATTGCGGAGTTTACTTGTAACGGTGATGATTGCAGTCGTCATTGCAACGGCGATCGCACCTGTTACCGAAAAAGCAGAAAAACTCCGCATACCGCGCTGGTTAGCAGTCATTAGCGTTTATCTGACGTTACTTGCGATCGTCATTGGTGCAGGATTAATTATTGGTCCTACTGTTGCTGAACAACTGCAAACTTTAGTAAGTTTAATTCCAGTTTACCTCGATAATCTCCGTACTTTAGCAGAAAACGTTGCTTTGAGGCTAGGCACTGAACAACCTGAATTTATTGACCGCTTTTTTGATACGCAAGCCTTGACAAGCTGGATTATTGGTTCAGGTCAACAACTTATCGTACGCTCTTATGGCTTTACGCGCAGCATTATTGATGGCGTACTAAGCTTAATCTTAGCGCTGTTGATTTCTGGCTACATGGTTGCTGGGCGCGAAAATTTAATCAAAGGAATTGTTAATTTGTTTCCCCACCCCTGGGATAAACGGCTTGACGCGCAAGTGATCCCAATCAGTCAGAGAATGGGGGGCTACATTCAAGGTCGAGTTTTAGTATCTGGAATTTTAGGAATTGCCATAACTCTGGGTTTAGGAATTTTAGGATTATCAGAGTTTGCCTTAGCTTTAGGCGTCATCGCAGGCTTTACTAATTTAATTCCTTTTATTGGACCTATATTAGGTGCAGTTCCTGCTTTAATTGTGGCACTGTCACAAGGTGGTTTAACATTTGTTTGGGTACTTCTATTATTTGTCATCATCCAAAATTTGGAAACGTATGTACTCGATCCTTTGTTAGTCGGTTCTTCAGTACAAGTTCACCCACTGTATCAACTTTTGGCAGTCTTAGGAGGAACTCAAGTTTTAGGTATTATCGGCGCTGTCATTGTTCCACCTTGGATAGCAGGGGCTTCAGTACTATTAGAAAACCTTTATTTGCAACCAAAGCGCTTAGCTGAAGGGAAAGAAGCGAGTGATAATGTGGTGAAGACGCAGCAATCAAGTATTTAATTTACAGCGTATTTCGGGTTTATGAGGTACAGTAACAAAAGTTTGTCAGCCAGTTCAAATGTATAGGATTAATCATAGCAAGTGCAGTTGCGATCGGAATATTAACCCTGAAGGCAGTAGTGGGAAAAAAGGAGCCAAGAAAAGCTTTTATTTCAATAAGACGGGAGTCAGGGAAATAGGGTAACTGATGAAGAATGTTTGCGTCCCGTGATTGAACTAAAGATTCTATTTCTCTCGTTATAACAACTACTACAGCAGCCAAGTAGAATTGCAATAGTAAACAAAGTCATCACAGCTAATACTTCTCTTTTGTACTAATTGTCCCAATAACTGTTACTTTGTTGTCTCAGTTCTGCATGACCTTGAGTCACATTCATCGCAATGAACTTTTGGACAAAACTTTGCAATTATTAACACGCAATCGCGTCACGACTTCATCTTTGCTAAAATTCAAAGTAATATCCACTATGGCGATTAAGGGCTTTTAGTCAAAATACGAATAAAAATTTTACGTCAGTGATCATGATGCGATCGCCAATAATCAAACTCATTCAAAAAATCCTAGTGCGTCTACTCGGTATCATATTGATTTTGTGCCTTGCTTGGTTATGGGTACTTTTAGCCGCCAAGCCTGCCTTGGCTCAAGACAATACAATCAACTACAGTAATACACATCTAGAAAATCGTGACTTCTCTAACGCCAACTTGGTAGGTGGAGTCTTTGTCGCAGCCGAAATGCGCGAAGCAAACTTTCAAGGCGCAGATCTCACAAACGCCATTCTTACCAAAGGTGTTTTACTCCGCGCCAACTTAGAAGGTGCTAACCTTACAGGTGCATTAGTTGACCGCGTTACTTTAGATGAAGCCAATTTAAAAAATGCTATCTTGCAAGAAGCAATCTTAACGCGATCGCGGCTTTTTGATGCGGATATTACAGGGGCTGACTTTACTGATGCATTGATCGATCGCTATCAAGTTTCTTTGTTGTGCGATCGCGCTGATGGTGTCAATCCTGTCACGGGTGTATCTACGCGCGAAAGCTTAGGTTGTCGCTAACTTTAGAAAGTTTGAACCTAATCCTTGAATAATATGGTGGTTGCATTGCAACTGTACCACCCGCATCAGATTAACAAAAATATATTGAAATTAAAGTGCATGCATTGTTTTACGATTAATGCCATTACAGCAATGCAGCGACTAGACGCAATAGTAGGCTCGATTGTCTCTATTGTTAAAAATACTGGTAGCAAAGTTGCATAAACCGTTGCTGTTCTACCCAAATACGTAGTAGTCAATAAGATTAATCTGGTGTAGAGATAACCAAATACCTATTCTACAGGTGTTGCCAACTCTAAAATCAACACCACGAGAAACAAACCAACAATCCACCACAGCGATCTTGCGCGTAGCATTTTGTAAGAAGAGTTAATTGGGTGCTGTAGCGATCGCAACAACATTCGATTTTTAGCAGATTTTACTTTGGATTTTAAAACAACTCATTATAGATGACAGCAGCCCAAATACTCTTTGACTATAAATATAAACTTATATACCGCTTAGCTAAAATATACCGCTTGATATAGTAGTTTATGCATCATGTATATATCTAGCAGCTAGTTTAGCCTAGCCATTTTTATTAACGACTTTATATATTCAATTAGTTGCCGATTTATGACCGCAATCGAGATAATTTTTGTTAAAAATAAAGACTATTAATTGCTTCTGAAACTGTATTAACACAAGTTAAAAGTAAACTTATTAAGCAACATATGCTACAAGGATTCTTTCAAATTGCGTTGACACTTGTCATATTAGTCGCCATTACACCAATCTTTGGTAAGTATATGGCGCGCGTGTTTCTTGAAAAGAACATACTGCTCAATCGAGTTCTTAATCCTATAGAAAGAGCTATTTTCATTATTACTGGAACGCGCTCTAAAGATAACATGACTGGTAGGCAGTACATTCAAGCTGTCATTATCAGTAATTTCGTCATGGGTATTTTTGTCTTTTTAATACTCATGCTACAAGGTATTCTTCCTTTAAATCCTACAGAGTTAAATTCACCTACTTGGGACTTAGCGTTGCATACAACTATTTCTTTTATCACCAATACAAATCAGCAGCATTATTCTGGAGAAACGACATATAGTTATGCTAGTCAAATGTTAGCGCTAGGCTTTTTAATGTTCACTTCTGCTGCTACTGGGCTAGCTGTAGGAATTGCATTTATTCGAGGTTTAACTGGTAGACCATTAGGTAACTTTTACGTTGATTTAACTCTAGCAATTACACGAATTTTATTACCCATATCAATCATTGGAGCCTTAATATTATTAATTGCTGGCGTACCAGAAACTTTAGCTTCCCCAGTAACAGTAACAACACTCGAAGGTGCAACACAGACGATCGCACGAGGTCCCGTTGCCCATTTTGAAATAATTAAGCAGTTAGGAGAAAACGGCGGTGGCTTTTTTGGAACTAACTCAGCACACCCCTTCGAGAATCCAAATACTTTTACGAATTTATTAGCAACGCTTGCCATGCTATCTATTCCTATGGCATTAATTTTTACCTATGGTGTATTTGCTAATAACATGAAACAAGCTTGGTTATTGTTTTGGATGGTATTTATTATATTTGTCATTTTGATAGGTATAACGGCGATTGGTGAGTATCAAGGTAATCCACTTGTTAACAATACAATTTTTGGTGGAGAACAACCAAATTTAGAAGGCAAAGAAGTTCGCTTTGGTTGGGCGCAAACAGCATTATGGGCAGTTAGTACAACAGCAACAATGTGTGGTGCAGTGAATGGAATGCACGATTCTTTAATGCCTAATGGTGGCTTTGCAACTCTATTTAATATGTTTTTGCAAATTATTTGGGGTGGACAAGGAACGGGGACAGCTTATCTCTTTATTTATCTTATTCTAACGGTGTTTATCACAGGTTTAATGGTAGGCAGAACGCCAGAATTTTTAGGTCGTAAAATTGAGAAAAGAGAGATTGTTCTAGCAAGTGCCGTACTACTCGTTCACCCAATCTTTGTTCTAATTCCAAGTGCGATCGCGCTATCTTTTCCTGACACATTAGCGGGAATTAGTAACCCAGGCTTTCACGGTTTATCGCAAGTTGTTTATGAATACACCTCTGCGAGTGCGAACAATGGTTCTGGTTTTGAAGGATTAGGAGACAATACACTTTGGTGGAACCTAAGTACAAGCATTAGCCTTTTAGGAGGACGCTACATTCCCATCATTGCTTTACTACTTTTAGCTGATAGCATGGCACGCAAACAACCCGTACCCGAAACGGCTGGAACTCTCCGCACTGATACTGTGTTATTCACCAGCGTTACAGCAGGAGTCATTTTAATATTAGGAGTTTTAACATTCTTCCCTGTTCTAGCATTAGGACCGATCGCCGAAGGCTT
The DNA here is from genome assembly GCF_002939305.1 of Chroococcidiopsis sp. TS-821. Lineage (NCBI taxonomy): Bacteria > Bacillati > Cyanobacteriota > Cyanophyceae > Chroococcidiopsidales > Chroococcidiopsidaceae > Chroococcidiopsis > Chroococcidiopsis sp. TS-821. The sequence goes on from NZ_MVDI01000005.1 coordinate 222,483, forward strand.
TCAACTGCTGAAAAATTAGTAATTAGCAATTACCCATTACCAATTACCAAATCCCCCTCCTAAATGGATTCTACAACTTCTTCACCCATAAACCCGCGCCCGCGTCCTAGTGGTCCTCGTGAAGGGCGCAAGCACACACCAAAAGTTAGCAGAAAAGGACTTTACCAACGAGCTATCCGCGATGCGTTTGCCAAGCTGACTTTGCGACAAATGGTAAAAAATCCGGTGATGTTTTTGGTGTGGGTAGGTACGATAATTACCGCATTACTCACAATTGATCCTGCACTGTTTGGTACTGTACCAGGTGAAAATTTGCGGGTGTTCAATGGCTTGATTACAGTTATTCTATTTTTTACAGTTTTGTTTGCCAATTTTGCCGAAGCTGTCGCCGAAGGGCGCGGAAAAGCGCAAGCTGATGCTTTACGTACAACCAAATCAGATACCTTGGCGCGGAAAATTTTAAACGATGGTTCAACGCAGGAAGTTTCTTCTACTACTTTACGGCGGGGCGATCGCGTCAAAGTGATTGCTGGGGGTTTCATTCCCGCCGATGGCGAAGTGATCGCGGGAGTTGCTTCGGTTGACGAATCCGCCATTACTGGAGAATCAGCACCTGTCTTAAAAGAACCTGGTTCCGATGTCGCAAGTTCAGTCACAGGCGGTACGCAAGTGATATCTGATGAACTCACGATTCAAATTACCGCCGATCCTGGTAAAGGTTTTATCGATCGCATGATTTCGCTGGTAGAAGGTGCTGAACGCAGCAAAACCCCGAATGAAATTGCCCTCACCGTCTTACTTGCAGTGCTGACATTGGTGTTTTTGTTAGTTGTGGCAACGCTACCACCACTTGCTAATTATGTCCAAAGTCCGGTCAGTGTGGCAATTTTGATTGCTTTATTAGTCGCACTCATTCCCACAACGATCGGTGGATTATTAAGCGCAATTGGTATTGCAGGTATGGATCGCGTCGCTCAATTTAACGTCATTGCGACCTCTGGCAGGGCAGTAGAGGCGTGTGGCGATGTGAATACGCTTGTTTTGGACAAAACGGGGACTATCACGCTAGGAAACCGTCTAGCTGAGGAATTTATTCCGGTCAATGGTCATTCTGTAGACGATGTTGCTAAGGTTGCTTTTGCAGCAAGTGTCTTCGACCAAACACCCGAAGGTAAGTCTATCATCCGGTTGGCAAATAAACTCGGAGCATCACTGGAGTTTGACTGGAGTAAGGCTGAAGCAGTTGACTTTTCTGCTAAAACGCGCATGAGTGGAACAAACTTACCGCATGGGGTGGAGGTGCGTAAAGGTGCGGTAGAAGCAATTAAAGGCTTTGTGCGATCGCGTAACGGTCAAATTCCTTCAGATCTTGATGCTGCTTACGAACGTGTTTCTCGTTTGGGCGGTACACCCCTAGCTGTGGCGCTTAATGGCGATATTTATGGCGTTATCTATCTCAAAGATATTATCAAACCTGGTATTAAAGAACGTTTTGACCAGCTACGACGCATGGGCGTGCGAACGATTATGCTAACGGGTGATAATCACATTACCGCAGCAGTGATTGCCCAAGAAGCAGGTGTCGATGATTTTATTGCTGAAGCGACTCCCGAAGATAAAATCGCTGTTATTCAACGCGAACAAGCCGCAGGTAAATTAGTCGCGATGACGGGGGATGGAACAAATGATGCTCCCGCACTCGCACAAGCCAATGTGGGTGTAGCAATGAATTCGGGAACTCAAGCAGCAAAAGAAGCCGCGAATATGGTTGACTTGGATTCCGACCCGACGAAGTTGATTGATATTGTGGCGATCGGCAAACAATTATTGATTACGCGCGGCGCGTTGACGACTTTTTCGATCGCAAATGACATTGCCAAGTATTTTGCTATTATTCCGGTTATTTTTACGGCTGCGGGTATTGGTAGGTTGAATATTATGAATTTGGCAAGTACCCAATCGGCGGTTTTGTCTGCACTGATTTACAACGCTTTGATTATTCCGGCGTTAATTCCTTTGGCGTTGACCGGAGTGAAGTTTAGACCATTGAGCGCGAATCAACTTTTGCAGCGGAATATTTTACTTTATGGCTTGGGTGGGGTTGTGGCTCCCTTTATTGCGATTAAGGTGATTGATGTGGTTATTGCAGCGGTAGGTTTGGGGTAGAAGTAAACGAACCGAACTTCGGCGCAGAGAACGCAAAGAGAAGAGATTGTGAGAGGTTTTTGTAAGTGAGTTGGGGTTAGTGTATGAAGATTTTGGTGATGGATGTATGGAATGGTGTTTCTTTTGTTTGGGTGCGATGGCGCAGACAAAAGTTACCTTTACAGCTTTTGATTGCATTGTGTTTGAATTTAGCGATCGCACCAGCGGTTTATGCGGCGGTTGATGGCGTGCAACGTCGTCAAGCTTGGGCAATTGGTTTACTTGGGTTGGTTACTTTGAGTTTAATAATTTATTTGTTTGATGTCATTTTTCGACCGGAGCGCTATTAGTTATGTCTATAGTGCGCGATATTACAAGATCGATTCGCATCACTTTTGTGCTGTGGCTGCTAACCGCAGTGATTTATCCCACAATTATGATAGTTGTTGGTCAAGTTTTCTTTCCGTTTCAAGCTAACGGAAGTATCGTCCAAAACTTGGAGGGACAAAATGTCGGTTCAGCATTAATTGGGCAAGTCTTTACATCACCGCAATATTTCCAAAGTCGCCCTAGTGCGGTAAACTACAGCAGCTTTTCACAACAAGAACGCGATCCAGAAAATATCGGACAAAAAACAGGAGTATCGGGCGCGAGTAACTTGGCTCCGAGCAATCCCGATCTACTCGCACGCATTAATGACACTGTTGCACAGTTAGAAGAACGCGCGATTGCACCTACGGCGGATCTCGTTTATGCTTCGGGTTCTGGCTTAGATCCGCATATTACTGTAGAAGCCGCATTTAATCAGCTAGAACGAGTTGCTCAGGCGCGTAATTTATCTCCTGAGGAAATTGCTCCTTTGATTGCTAAACACACGCAAGGTAGATTTCTATGGGTTTTTGGCGAACCAGGAGTCAATGTGTTGAATTTAAATCGCGAGCTAGACGTTTTACAAGCTCCGCTAGAGTAGCATACCTTTGGTTAAGTTGATTGCATTCAAGTCTTTAACTAAGATCTATGCAAGTGTTTACCGCTATTGTTGAAGAAAGATTCAAATACTAACCTTTACGTAGGTTAAATACCTGGATTTCCTGGAGCACACTCTCAAGGAGAAATCTTGGACGAGTTACACAAGAATTTGCATGAGGTAATTGAAATGCTCTTAGAAGACAAATAACCATCTCCTTTATCAATGCAATCGCGATGTCCACAAATCTCTTGCTTAACTTTAGTGTACCTGTGCGCACTTTGTTGAAGTAGCCCTGACTTCAGTCGTAGGGCTTTGTTACATTGAGCGAATTTACGTTGATACAAGGCAAAGCTTGCAGTGAACAAGACTGAAGAACCTGTACTGTCTGACAACACTAAGATTCGCCCACCCCGTAAAGGTAAGCACAAAATCTTTATTGGGATGGCTCCAGGAGTTGGTAAAACTTATCGAATGCTCGAAGAAGCCCACGCACTCAAACAAGAAGGTATTGATGTTGTGATTGGGTTACTCGAAACTCACGGACGTCAGGAAACTGCACAAAAAGCTGAGGGATTAGAACTTGTCCCGCGTAAAGAAATTGTGCGGGGCGGGTTGACGTTAACGGAAATGGATACGGAGGCAATTTTAGCGCGATCGCCACAACTCGTACTCATCGACGAATTAGCACATACGAATGTTCCTGGATCTGAACGCGAAAAGCGCTATCAAGATGTGGAAGTTATTCTAGCTGCGGGTATTGACGTTTACTCAACGGTAAATATTCAGCACATCGAAAGTCTCAATGACTTGGTAGCGAGAATTACAGGTGTCGTCGTTAGAGAACGCGTTCCCGATCGCTTAATTGAGGAAGCTGATGAAGTTGTCGTTATTGACGTCACTCCAGAAACTTTGGAAGAACGCTTACTTGAAGGGAAAATTTACGCTCCCGAAAAAATTCAGCAAGCACTTGCTAATTTTTTTCAACGCCGCAACTTAGTTGCTTTACGCGAACTCGCACTGCGCGAAGTTGCTGATAATGTTGAAGAAGACGCGATCGCACTCAATGCTAATTTCCTCAATGAGCAACTCGCAGGACAAACTTGTAATATCCACGAGCGTGTTTTAGTCTGCGTCTCTACCTATCCCAATTCAATACAGTTACTACGTCGCGGGGCGCGGCTAGCAGGTTATATGAATGCTCCTTTGTACGCTGTTTTTGTGGCGAATCCGGATCGCTTCTTAACTAAAACAGAAAGTTTACACCTCGAAACTTGCGAACGTCTGTGTCAAGAATTTGGCGGGACGTTTATTCGCGTCACAAACCACAATATCCCACAAGCGATCGCCGATGTTGCTAAACAATACCGCATTACCCAAATCGTCATCGGCGCAAGTCAGCGATCGCGTTGGAAAATTCTTTTGCGTGGTTCTCTAACGCAACAATTAGTACGGTTGCTCAAAAACATTGATATTCATATTATTAGCTCGGAGAAAAACGCTGAGTTTAATGGTGTGGCTCCAGTAGGATAAAGATACAGAAAGGCGGGCATAATTAAATATCATGCGTAACATTGTCGGGTAATCGGTAATCGGTAATTGGTAATAGATATTCTTTTCAATGACCAATGACCAGTTACCAGCCCTTAAATTATCTTTATTTTTACTCACTTACTTAGTTGATAAATTAATGCTTGTAATTGGCTTAATCAGCGGTACTTCAGTTGATGGCATTGATGCTGCTTTAGTTGATATTTCTGGTACAGGTACCGAGCTCAAAGTCGAGTTCTTAGCAGGAGAAACTTATCCGTATCCTGCTGATTTAAGAAAAAAAATCCTCGCCGTCTGTGCGGGAGAAGCCATATCAATGGCACAATTAGCAGAATTAGACGACGCGATCGCCCAAACTTTTGCTCAAGCAGCACAACAGTTGCAAATCAATCATCCTTCCGTAGAACTCATTGGTTCGCACGGTCAAACCGTTTATCATCGACCACCGAAGAGAAGAGGTGAAGGCTTTTTTGCGCTAGGCTATAGTCTGCAACTAGGACGCGGTGCTGTCATTGCCGAATTAACTCGAATTCCCACAGTGAGTAACTTTCGCGCAGGTGATATTGCTGCTAAAGGTCATGGTGCGCCTTTAGTTCCCCGTGTCGATGCGTATCTTCTAAGTCATCCCCACGAGGCGCGTTGCGTGCAAAATATTGGCGGAATTGGTAACGTTGCTTATTTACCGCCGCGGTCGCATCCCGACTGGTTGGAAAAAGTGCGCGGTTGGGATACAGGACCTGGAAATTCGCTGTTAGATTTGGCAGTACAGCATTTTACAGATGGTACTCAGACTTACGATGCTAACGGTGATTGGGCAGCTAGTGGCACTCCTTGTCATACATTAGTAGAAAAATGGCTCAGTCAAGACTACTTTCAAATTCCACCACCAAAATCGACAGGAAGGGAACTATTCGGCTGGGACTATTTACAAGATTGTCTAGCTGACACAACAGCACTGAATTTAAGCGCCGCTGATACTTTAGCAACTCTCACCGAATTAACCGCTGTCTCAATCGTCCACAGTTATCAAACATTTCTACCACAGTTACCTGGTTGCGTATTACTATGCGGTGGCGGTAGTCAAAATCTCTATCTCAAACGCCGATTACAAGAATTGTTAGCACCAATTCCGGTACAAACGACAGACGAAGTTGGGCTAAGTGCCAATTTTAAAGAAGCGATCGCCTTTGCTGTTCTTGCATACTGGAGAATGCTCAACCTCCCTGGTAACTTACCGCAAGCAACTGGTGCAACGCAACCAGTACTCCTCGGTGAAGTGCATTTACCAATATAAAAAGAGTCAAGGGTGCAGAGAACACTCACCACTATTCACTTGCTCCTGGTCACTATCGCCTAGTCAAGTACCAAACCCTGCTAACTTCTCAGTATAATCCCGCTTGGAAATTCATCGCGACCAAGGTTAAAGTTTGTCTTGTAATTGGTCTGTGTAGTGCTTTTCAGTTATTGTTGGTTGGCTAAATTATCAATCCAACCCGTACTTAGATGTTCTTGATTACACAGCCAATACTGGCTGGTACCATGAAACCCTATCACTGGTCGATTTAACTTCGTATGACAGATCCCAACATTGGTCGCTTAATTGCTCAGCGGTATCAACTTCAAGAACTCATTGGAACAGGAGCGATGGGTCAAGTTTATCTCGCCAATGACCTATTGTTGGGTGGTGTACCTGTTGCCATTAAATTTCTAGCGCTTTCGATTCAAAACAACAAAATTAGAGTGCAAGAACGGTTTGAACGCGAAGCTAAAACTTGCGCGCTTCTTGGTCAAAAAAGTATTCACATTGTGCGTGTCATGGACTACGGCGTAGACGAAAATCGAACTCCGTATTACGTTATGGAATACTTGCAAGGAGAAAGCCTTAGTGACATCGTTCGACTACAACCACTGACTTTGACAAGATTTCTGAGTTTTGCACGTCAACTCTGCTTAGGACTGCAAGCAGCGCATGATGGTATTCCGGTTGATGGAGAACTTTGCCCAATTATTCACCGCGATATCAAACCTAGCAATGTTTTAGTCACGCCCAACCCTAGTTTTGGGGAGTTAGTCAAGATCCTCGATTTTGGGATTGCAAAACTACTTCAATCAGATAGTTCTCAAACCAACTACTACTTGGGAACATGGGCGTATTCCTCCCCTGAACAAATTGAGGGGAAAGAACTCGATAATCGCTCAGACATCTATAGTTTGGGCGTGATGATGTTCGAGATGTTGACAGGTAAGATGCCTATACAAGCAAATACTAACTCTTTTGGCGGCTGGTACAAGGCACATCATTTTCATCCACCACGTTCCTTTAGCGAAACTATTCCGCAATTGGAGTTACCACAGGAGTTAGAAAATTTAGTGATGCGCTGTTTGGCTAAAAACCCCAGCGATCGCCCCCAAAATATTAGTGAGATGCTGCAAACGATTACATCTCTAGAACAACACGCTCCAGTAAACCTTAGACCCCAGGAGCGAGATACTGATAATATAGCTTCTTTACACGCCAATGCTACTAGTACGCTTGAGAAGTATTCAATTACTGCTGCGGGTATTGATGAATCACCTTCTTGGCCAAAAAATAAACCAATCGCGGATATTGTTTTTCCGCATCCGATTCGCGTGCAAAATCAACTAACACCTACTTTATGGGTAATGCTACCAAAACACGAGATCGAAAAACGGCTACAAGGTACGCGTTACAATCAATTTTTATTTCTCAATGCTCCACATCCAATGATTTTATGGGTTACTGTTTTACATAACCGCGAACATACTCCGAAATGGCTACCTTACTACATAGACTTAAAATCTTCTCAAGGTATAGAATTAGCAAAACTCTTACTCGAATTTGGATACTATAAAATCCTACTGTTTACCCGCGAATGTCCGCAACGTGCTTTTGCTTGTCTGCAAGCTGAGATTGCACCTGCACAACGCCAACTCTTACAACAGTGGATCGCTATGAGTCACACTATAGTTTCTACAGCCTCTCCGCAGCTAAGTCGCGGTCTTCTGAAAAAAGAGCTAGAGAAAATTAAGCCACAAGTAATGATGAAGTTAGCAGCAGTTTACAATAGTTGATTAGTTGCTTGTGCATTATTATCAAGCGCTCATGAGTTGCGAGTTGATCGACCAATTTCAAAAATCATTACACAAAAACTTTTTGGAACGCTGAACGCTTTTTCGTATAGTAAACATTTTGATGCCAGTTGTATCTCCAGGAAAACTTCTACCCGTAACTACTTTCCTTGGTGATGCGTTTTTGAGACTAAAGTTTACTTAAAGCCAGTTTGAAGTGAAAACTAAAGGATTGTATCTATAAATATAGCTTTTTATCGCGTATAACGAGTTTTTTCTAGCTTTGTGTATTCTCTTTAGAATATATATTTTTTTGCAAGGCTTTCTCTTGTCTTGGCTTAAGTTAACTTTGTCAAGCTCAGATAGTGGTTTTAGAAGTTTTCACATTGTTATTTGTTCGGAGTTGACGCCCCAACACCCCCAGTTCTTTTCCCTGCTGGAACCGAGCAAGAGATGGAGGTCGCCTACTGCGACATTAAGGTAGTACGAATTAAGCCCAGCTACCTCCTTCTAGTCCCCAGTGATGCTTTAGCAGTTGCTTGTAGGTTGCTTCGCGCATCACCATTTGCTGATAGAGCTTCACTAAGAAGTCTTTGGCTTGCTCGTGGCTCATGTTTTGTACTTGTGTTTCAAAGGAGCGGATACTGAACTGTTGTTCTAAAGAAAGTTCGATTGGCTGATCCATAGCTAACTCCAAACAAGATAATCAAGGTATTGGTTGATCTATCTAACTAAAGTAGGAGTAAATGTTGTACTCTCTACATTTAGATTCATTTTTACAAAATATAACAAATAGTTGACAAGTTGCACATACTCCTCGATGAGTAGTTATTCTAATCAAAAGAAATAACCTTAACCTCGGTGGATTCCAGGAAGGCTCCAGTTATTTTTATCAAGTTACAAAAAGTAAAAATGCTCAAACTGAACAAATAATAAGTATATATACCTAAAAATATTTTGGGTTTGAGGACAAAAATTATTAGTTATATTGATAATTGCCCAAAGATGGTCATCCTCAGGAGCCTTCAGGAGCGCAGATATCTAACGAAAACTCTTACTCAAGTTCGACGATTGCTACGGTGATATTATCATGACCACCGCTTGCCAGTGCAGCTTTCACTAAGGCAGCAGCAGCTTTCTCGATTGGGGGGTTGGATTGCAGCTGAAAAGCAATTTGTTCGTCAGAGAGTTCTTCAGTCAGTCCGTCAGAGCAGAGTAGCAAGCGATCGCCACTTTGAACGGCGAGCGTTTGTAGATCGACTTGGTCTAACTCCTCGCGACCCAAACAGCGCGAGAGGATGTGTCTCCAGGGATGAACGCGGGCTTCTTCAGGCGTAATATCGCCTTGGTGTAAAGCCATGTTGACCCAGGTATGATCTGCGGTAACTTGTTGTAATGTTGAGTCACGAAACAGATACAAGCGGGAGTCCCCAACGTGCGCGATTGTTGGTTGTTGGTTGCGAAAAACAACTGCGACAGCGGTTGTTCCCATATCACTGCATTGCGGCTGTCGTTTTTGTTCTCGGACGATTGTGAGATTAGCCTGCTTGAAAGCATTGTCTAATAAGTCTTTTGTTGCAAGATCGCTCTTCCAATGCTGCAACAGATAGTCGCGAATGACGTGTATTGCAATCCGACTTGCCTCTTCGCCGCCAGTATGACCGCCCATACCGTCAGCGACAATAAAAAATCGCCCTTCCGGATCGATGTAGTAAGCATCCTGATTCGAGAAGCGTACCAACCCTGGGTTACTAAGACCCGTGAAGCGCAGTTTCATAGTTGCCTGAGAAAATATCAATACATTCGGTCGTATCGGTCAAGGCGCATGAGCAGTCGTATAAGCGCTACCCCTACTACTGCAGCGATCGCTGCTGCAACAATTGCCAACCATATATAATGATTGACGAATAATAGCGTAGCGGACAGGGTAAAAGCACTGATCATTATCGCGTAGTTTGTTCCTAGTTGCAGGCTACTGTGCCGACGTAATAGCCGCTCGGTTTCGATTGAACGTACGCGCACGCGAATATCACCCCGCTCTAGCTTTTCTAGTGTATCCTCTAAACGTCTTGGCAGTCCAAAGGCCGTGCTACCCACCTGTGCTGCTTGGCGACCTAACTCGTTCAAGAAGCTATTACCTTCAATACCGTTGCCGTTTGTCATAAGATCCATTGCAAAAGGTTTAGCAACTTCCATAAAATTAAATTCTGGATCTAAGCCCTTACCAACACCCTCTAGCGTCGAGAAAGCCCGCATCACAAACGTAAAAGTTGCAGGAAAGCGGAAGGGCTGACCGTAAGCAATTTCGTATAGATCGTCACTAATTGCCGCCACTGATTGATTTTCAAATGGCTTATCCATAAAGTGATCCAGCATATACTGAATTGAGCGCCGTACAGGTCCCATATCATCGGTGGGTACCAACGCTCCTAACGCAACTAAAGAGTCGATAACTTGTTGCGCATCTTTTTGGGCGATACCAAACAGCGTCTTCATGAGTTGTTCGCGGACGCTCGTTTTAATCTGACCCATCATGCCAAAATCGTAGAAGATCAGCGCTCCCTCTGGACTGACCGCAATGTTACCTGGGTGGGGATCGGCATGAAAGAAACCATCATTGAGTAGCTGTTGTAAATAAGCCTCAGCACCTTGACGTGCTACCAATTTTCTGTCAATTCCTGCTGCTTCTAGCGCTTCATAGTGGCTAATCTTAATTCCAGGTACGTATTCTAAAGTCAGTACTCTAGAAGATGTATAGCGCCAGTAGACTCTGGGAACTTTTACCCAATCGTAAGCGCGAAAATTGCGCCGAAAAGTATCTGCATTCCGCCCTTCGTTGATATATTCAATTTCTTCCCATAAAATGCGGCAGCACTCTTCATAAATTCCTATCCAGTCGCGACCGCGTCCCCATTTAGGATGATTTTGGAAGTATTGCGTAATTCCTCGGAGAATTTTTAAATCAATTTCAAAAAGCTTACGCAATCCTGGGCGTTGTACCTTAACAACAACAATTTCGCCTGAATGCAGTTGTGCTTTATGAACTTGACCTAAGCTGGCGGCGGCGATGGGAATTGGTTCAAAACTTGTGAAGAGCTCAGGAATTTTTTTGCCGAGTTCTTGCTCAATGATTGTTTCTACTTGCGCATAACTAAAAGCGGGTACTTTATCTTGGAGTTTGGCAAGTTCTTCAACGTATTCACTCGGAAATAGATCGGCTCGCGTCGAAAATAACTGCCCTACTTTAATAAAAGTTGGTCCTAAGTCTAATAGTTTATTGCGAATCCAAATAGCCTGTCGTTTGCGTCGCGCACTGCGCTTAGCATCAGTAACGCCGCCTGCATAACTCCACGATTTGTTGTTGTACCAAAAACCAGCCAGCAATCGAATGACAAACAGCCAGATGTCAACAAAACGGCGTTTGCTTGAGTAATTTTCCCGATTCCAACGGTAGGACTTTTCTTTATAGCCCGTCTCCAGATTATTGGTATACCGTAGGGTTTTCACAGAGTTAGCAGGAAGAACAGACACTCAATGTTCCTAAGTTTGTTTGCTAGAAATTCTTCAAACTTTTACAGGGAATTTTTAGTCAGGTTATGACTGCGATCGCCTGAGTTGCGCTTCTACCCTGCGAAAGCTACAACTTTACGAATTTTAGGTGCTTGTGCCAGAATTACTGCGATAGCGCTGTATTTCTGTCCGTAACAAAGCAATTTCAGCGCGAAGATCGTCGATCATTGCTTGTGTATCGACAGGTTGCGTATTTGGCGTAACAACTGTTGTCCCTCTACCCCTAGAGGTCATTTCCATTTCCATTTCCCGATTTGCCCGTTCCATGACTTCATCCGAAAATTGGCGCATTTGCTCTCGGAGTTCAGCATCGAGTTTACCTAGTTCGCTGAGCGCGTCGGTTAGGGCATTTTCTAGCTGCTCATTGAAGATTTCAGCAACAGCTCTGCCAACAAAAAAAGCTTTTACAAAAGGATTACTCATAAATATTTGTTTACATGCCTCCGCAAAAATTATAACTTGCTTGTTTGCTCTGCTGCTGTTGGTATTATTGGTTTGCGATTTTTGTGGAAGTGAAGATCCTCTGAGTATTGACCAAGAAGCAATAAGTTTAGCTTATTTTTTTATTGCGGGTAGCGGTTTTGAACAAACGCGATCGCCCACTGACGACGTTCTTCAGGATTTGCATTGCGCTCAATCGCACCATCGAGCGTCGCGGCTAATAAATCATCTAAAATGACGCGGTATATTGGTCCTGGTTTGTAACCTAAAGCTTTTAGGTCATTTCCATTTAAGGGTGGTTCAACCATTCTCCAGAAGTTGAAATATTGCCAAATTAAACGTCTAACTCTTTGATTGGTACGAATGGCGATTAAAATTAGCGTTGGTATGTCATAACAACGAAGTAACTGTACAATTTGACTTGGTTGCTGATAGGAAGGTAATAATTGTTCAATTTTGGTTTGTACCTCACTTAATGCTCCGAGACGTTTGATACTATCCTCAGAAAGCTGTAAATGCGTGGCAACCTGCGCGCGATATTCTGGTGAGAGGTACGCGACGATCGCTTCGAGTCGCAATAGCCAATGATGTAAGTTTTGTTGCCAGTCAAGTTTTTGTTGCAAACAGCGTTCTAACAAACGCAGTTGTCGCCATAATTCGCGATCGAGTTCTAAAGTTGGGTGAATGCACTTGAGTGCGCCTAAATCGGAAAGTAGCTTTAATGCCCGCTGCCAATAAGGTGCTTCTAAAATATACTTCAGTTCGCCTTTGAGCCGCGCAGACAGTGCAGGAGTTTTATTGCCTTGAAGGCGGTTATAGATACCACTAGCGATGCAGTAGCGAATATAGCTTTCGGTTTCGGGTTCAATCGTAAAATCTAGCCGTACTGCAAACCTCACCGCCCGGTAAATCCGCGTGGGATCTTCAATAAAACTATTGGCGTGCAGAACGCGAATTTGCTTGGCTTGTAGATCGAGAAAACCACCAAAGAAATCTAATAACTCTCCGGCGCGCGGCGATGTCAGTCGAATTGCTAAAGCATTAATTGTAAAGTCTCGCCGATACAAATCTTGGCGAATTGAACTTGCTTCCACCTCAGGGTTAGCTGCGGGGTAGGGATAAAATTCGGTTCTTGCGGTGGCAATATCTACCCATAAAGAATCAAAAACTGGGTCTTTGTGCCATAAAAGTGCTGCAGTTTGAAACGCGCCGTGAACTTCTAAACGAGCATTGGGATAGATTTGCTGTAATTCTCGTGCAAGTTGGACGCCTGCACCGTTACCATTGTTGGCAACAGGACCATCTACGACTAAGTCAAGATCGGTTAGAAGTGCGGAATTATCTTGGAAAGAGCTTTTATCTGAGCCATACTTGTCATGTCGAAAGTATGTCAACAGCAAGTCGCGGACAGCACCACCAACAAGATATAAATGCCAACCTCGTTGTTCAGCGTGAGTCGCCGCTTTGATGAGTAATTCCCAAAGTTGCGGGGCTAAGCGATCGCGTAAAAGTTGATATGCACCTTGTCGATAGTTGGGTAAAATACTATCTCTAGTTGTTTGTTCTCGGCTGGTTTCTTCTTGATGAATTTCGCGCAGTACGTCGGTACGCGTTACAATTCCCACTAATTCATTGCTATCTAAAACGGGAAGACGTCCAATATCGTATGTCACCATAAGTGACTCGATTTCGGGTAGTGTTGTTGTTGGGGTAATTGTTTTAAGATTTGTTTTCATGTATCCCTTGACGGGTGCATGACTAAAGCCATGATGCAGCGCAATATCAAGATCGCGGCGGGAAACAATACCGACAAGTTGACCTTCAGAATCGGCAACGCATAAGCCCGAATGACCATAGCGTAAAAGAATCCGCTGTGCTTCGCCAATCGTTGTTTCAGGTCGAATTGTGCGCACGGGTGAAGACATTAAATCGCGGGCAATCGGTGGTGTAGGAGTTTGTTTTTTCAGCCTGTTTAAGATTGCCGTTAAGGTTTGCTTAGCATCGACACCACGCAGCGAAATGGATGCTGCTTGCGAATGTCCGCCACCACCAAATTCTTGAAAGACTTGATTGAGGTTTGTTCCTGGAATTCGCGATCGCCCGATAATTGTCAACCGTTCGTCGTCTAAAGAATGCTGTGCGGCTAAAATTAGCGCATCGCTTTCGGTAATTTCCATTAACTGCGAAGCCAAGCTAGATAAACCCATGACATAACCTGAGGTTTCTAGCAGTACCCAAGCTATGTTGTAGCCGCTGATAATTTCGGTTTGCAGATTGGCTAAAGCTGTTGTGAGTAATTCTTGTAACTCTGGTGATAATCCTGGGTCGATATAATCGCGAATGACACGTAAATTTGCCCCTTGCTCCATCAACCACGATAAGGCGATCGCATCGCGGGCGGTTGCTTGGGCAAAGGTAAGCGAACCGGTATCAACATGAATTCCTAATGCCATCACTGTGGCTTCAATTGAGTTAAGGCTAATGTTTTGTTGCTGCAGTTCTTCGACGACTAAAGTTGTTGCTGCGCCAACAGAGGCAATTCGAGTTTGCGTTGCGGGAATATCTGTCGCAACATCTACGTGATGATCGTATACGCAAATCGCTTCTAATTGCGGTAAATCTAACCACTCGGCTGCTTTACCCAAGCGATCGCGCTTTTGTGTATCTACTACCACTAAAGAACGAATTTGTTCGGGATGAACCGCACGGCGTTCGATTAAGGGATACTCGTCGCGATGTAACGCCAAAAAATCACGCACCGCTGGATGGCTACCACCTGTTAGGACGATTTTTGCCCCAGGAAGCAACCGCGCAACGCCGACAGCTGCACCTAGCGCATCAAAATCTGCTGTTGTATGACACAAAATTAAATCCATGTTTTTATAGCAGGGGTCAAAGGTCAGCGGTCAAAGGTTAGGGAAAGAAGAATTATGAGCATTTACAATGTCCTAACCGTATTGACCATTGCTATGAATTCAAACAGCGAGGCTACGATCTTATTGTCCTACTTGCCGCTTGTCTTAAGTTCGTTACCTAAAGCGATCGCCCGATCTGGATCTGATAGCGTACAAATAAGGAATAATCAAAAGTATAGTCAGCTTTACGCTCAACAATTTTGTCCACCTTGTTGCTGTTTTGGGAGAAGCACCAATGCTCACAATTTTATTTCAAATTGCTTTAGTTGCTCTGGTGATCGTGTCGTTTGCTATGCTCATTGGCGTTCCTGTTGCGTATGCTACGCCGCAGAACTGGGTTGAATCCAAAAGGCTACTGTGGATAGGTTCGATTACTTGGATTGCTCTCGTCTTTTTAGTCGGCGCGCTAAACTTTCTCGTTGTTTAGAATATTGCGACAAGACTCTACTAGCAATATCAAGATACACTAGTACTCTATGGGGGCAATGACTATATTGCCCCTATGTTGTCAAAGTAGCGCTGCATGAAGATGAAGCAGTGATTTCATTAAGACATCAACATATGAGATTTTGATTTATAGTTATGGCAGTTTTTGAGGGTACTTTTGCGCAAACTGAGCCATTACGCTTGGCAATAGTTATTGGGCGATTCAACGATCTAATTACAAATAAGTTACTGGAGGGATGCCAGGATTGCTTAAAACGTCATGGTGTTGATATCAATCCGCATGGTAACCAAGTAGATTATGTCTGGGTTCCAGGAAGTTTTGAAGTTCCAGTCGTTGCGCATCAACTCGCGCAATCACGACGTTACGACGCGATCATTTGCTTGGGGGCTGTGATTCGCGGGCAAACTCCGCATTTCGATTATGTTGCGGGTGAAGTTGCGAAAGGTATTGCTGCCGCTGGCTTTCAAACTGGAGTGCCTGTTGTTTTTGGCATTTTGACGGCAGACAATATGCAGCAAGCATTAGAAAGGGCAGGCATCAAAAGTAATAAAGGCTGGGATTACGCGATGAATGCTTTGGAAATGGGTAATTTGATGCGTCAACTACACTCGCGACTCGAAGTCGAATCGTATCGAGATCCACAACTCCCTGTAGCCCTCAAAAGCGCGCAAGCCTCAGATGTTTCAGTTGCTCCCGAAGCAATGGGTTAAACATATTCCCTCGCAATGGGGGTTGACAAATCATGATTAAATTGCAATGATAAAAATTGCACAAGTTTTGCGGGTATAGCTCAGTGGTAGAGCGTCACCTTGCCAAGGTGAATGTCGCGCGTTCGAATCGCGTTACCCGCTTTTATAAAGATTCAATACGGTATCTATTGTAAGATGCGGGCAAAAACTCATAGGATAGATCGTAGAGTTGTCCGTGAAACTATGCGTAAGGATGGGTAAAGTAAAAATAGAAAAATAGATCCAACCAATAAATATAGTTGGTCATCTTGGATTAGATTTAGATACACTCGTGGAATAGCTACTTTTTGCTTCTACTAGTCGCTGTGCAAGCTCAAAAGGGAAAAAAAATTGATCTCAGTTCAGACTATCCGTGTCCGTGTCGCAGACGCGGGCGTTTAGTCCCGATTACCTTGACAGAAGCATTCGGGTGCGATCGCTGTCAGCAACTATTTGTCGTGGAAGATAAAGGTTACTTGTTAGAGCAACTTTCGACAACTTATCCATACAAACGGGCGTGGCGCTGGATGGGCGGTCGTTGGGTTGTTGCTCAACCACGCTTCGGACAGACCTACTTACCGATAGCTTTGGGCATTATTTTAGTGTTACTCGTGGTTTGGTTGCCTTTGGCGCTGAGGTCGAACAATACAAACACAAATATTCTCGTTTGGGCAATGGTCGCAGTACTATTAGCTGTATTACCAGCGCTAATGGTATGGCTTACTTATAGACGTTGATATAAATGATTGATGCTTTTGATATAGCCCCTGATGCGATCGCCGTTGCAAGCCGCGCCTATCAAGCTTCCTTAACACTAGGTACTACCAAAGGAACTGAACGAAGTAGCGCTGTACTGGCCATGGCAAAAGCACTACAGCATTCATTTGATGACATTCTGGAAGCAAATACGCTGGATTTGGAAGCTAGCCGCGAAATGGCAGTTCCCGATTTAATTTTAGATTGGCTAAAACTAACGCCGAAACGTTTGCAAGCCGCAGTAGAAATTTTAGAACGCCTCGCAGAATTATCCGATCCAATTCGGCGCGTGCGCAATGCTGACTATCAATTACTAGACTCGCAAACGTACTGCCAACTCGTACCTTTGGGAGTTATTGCGTTGATATATGAGGCATTTCCTGAGTTAGCAGCGATCGCAGCAGGATTGTGCATCAAAACAGGTAATAGCTTAATCTTGAAAGGCGGTAGCGAAGCGAGTAATTCTAATGCAGCAATTGTCAATGCTTTACAACTAGCGCTAGAAGAAACAGGTTTACCTCACGGATGTCTGGATTTATTACCAGTCGACCGCGGTGGCATTATCCGCGATTTGGTTACTCAAGATCAGTATTTGAATCTTGTGATTCCCTACGGGCGTCCTAGCTTGGTACAACAAGTTACTAAAGTCGCGACTGCTCCAGTCTTGCGTTCGGCAATGGGTAATTGTTACCTTTACTGGTCAGCGTCAGGAAGTCTGGATATGACGCGCACCATTATTATAGACAGCCATCAAAGCGAACCCGATCCAGTTAATGCGATCGAGAAAGTCCTCGTTCATCGTGCGAGTAAGCCTTCGTATTTAGTTAGCCTCTGGAACAACTTGCAAGAAAAAGGTTTCAAGATCAAAGGCGATGCAGAGTTAGTTGCAGCATTTCCAGAGTTACAGCTCGCAGCGGAATCGGAATGGGCGTGTCCTTACTTGGATCGAACCGTGGCATTTAAAGTTGTCGATCGCTTGGAAGAAGCGATCGCATGGATTAATCGATATAGCAGTGGTCACGCCGACTGCATTGTCACCGAATCTTACCAAGAAAGTCGCCACTTTGCCTTAGGAGTAAATAGCGCCTCAACGTACATTAATGCTTCTCCACGCTTTTCGCGTAATCCCGCGCAAGGCGATGCTGTATTTTTGGGTATGTCAAATCAAAAAGGACAAAGACGAGGTTTTATTAGCTTAGAAACGCTAACAACCGTCAAGCACATTGTTCAAGGTAATGGCAAGTTTTGATTGAGTTCCTTTAGGGAAGTTGTTGAGAGTACATCACCATCATAAATATTGTGACGCCTAATCCGCAGATTAGCAGTAGTAGAGAACCCCAACTGGCTGAATGCTCTGTCATTTGTTGCCATATTCGATTACGGGTTGCCATAAGACTGTCCTCTATATCCCTGTAATTTTTAATTTATCGCTAAGGAATCGGTAATCTTTAATGAGAAAAGAAAATTAACAGTACGGGGATCAAAGAGATATCAGAGGTTAGAAAAAACCAATTAATGCGATTTAGGGGGAAATTTAACTGCGACAAATCAGCCTTCTGGATTAGGGGATTCAGGGGGACTTCAAATTCAGAAACTTTCGAGAGTAGAGAGCTAAGCCAGCCCTTAGGGATTTTCCTCATTCTAAGAACTGGGGTGCGTTGGGGGACAGTTTAAACAACTATAAATCCGTTTTCAGATAAATTCAGCTTACCTGCTTCGACAAGTTGCATTACCGCGATCGAGGAGTGACTTGACGCTGATTTAGATCGGCAATACCATAACCACGCAGATATACAGCGCGATCGCCTTCAACAATTCCTAACGCTAAGCCTGGGTCTGCAATGGCTGCATTTCCGATTGCCCATATTGATCGAGCGCTTCTGAGGTTTCGGTTTGTGAAGATGAAGCGGGTTGACTAGCAGCACTTACTGCCGTCAGGCACCTTACCCAAAGCGTAAGACAGATAATACTTAACTATTGTTCAGGTTTTGTCATTCAGCTTTACTAAAGCAATATAACGACAATGACTCTACCTGTGTCATTGAAGTGGCTCCTCTGTCTTAAGGTAAAATCTCGCTTACCTCAAGAAAGACCTTAAGACTTGTTTCATTGAATCTTAAATACTGGGGTATAAGCTTCAAAAACTGCTTATACCAACTATCTGGGAAGTTGCACTTAATATGAAGATGTACTCCTAACCACCGAGAGAGCTAACAACGTCAACTGTGATGCTTTTCAGCACTTTGTCTGGTTCGCGTCGCGACTCATGGAGCGTCTTACATGAGTCCCAAGCTAAGGCTTGCTTGAGGTGTTGCCAAAGCTCAATTGGATTAAGTTCAGAACTGTGAACCACCTGAAAAATGGGTATGACATTAGCCGGAAATAGCACAGATGCAGATTTGTGGAAGCTGCCATTATCTATCTGCACAAGGTTAAGTGGGTCTAGAAACGTTTAAAAGGTTCTCGCTCATCCTGGCATTTTACGCCCCAGGCGCAGGGAATTCACTCGCAGAGATTGAACTAATCTGCCCCATAGAGCAAAATTTTCGCGTGAAAGCATATTTATTCTTTGGTGAGAAATCGTCGTTTTCAATCGTTGGTTCATCAAGCTTGTCTGGAAGATGCAGACTTTGACATAGCCGCCACGTTGGTCGCTAGTCAAGGGAACACTGGCAGAGACCGCGACCTGTCTGGAATTAATTACCCATCAGCGCCTGGGCGAGCCCAATGTATAGCGGTATTCCCAAGGCGATCGCAACTGGCGTGCCAACGGCTGTGGAAGCACCTACGTAGGCTGAGGGATTTGCTGACGGGATACCGGCTCGTAAAGTAGGCGGACCTGAGATGTCTGAACTGGAGCAGGCAATGACGGCTAGGATCGCGACGCCACCAAGGCTGAATCCCGTGGCAAAGTGGGCAATCATACCGAAACCAAAGGCTATGAGCCCATGTAGCAGCGGCGCCACCACAGCATATACAGCGTACCAGTGGGCGACCTTGCGCAACTCGCTAAGCCTTGCCGTGGCCTCCATACCCATTACCAGCATCAGTATCGAAAGCAGTCCGCGGAAGAGGGGTTCGTAGAAGCTTTCAAAGACACTTTCCGGTCTGGTTAACAAGCCCAAAGCGAGACCAAGGAGCAGTGCCGACAGCGCAGAACCCTGGAGGCTTTCCTTCACAATAGGCCATATCTTGACCTGCTTACTTGTGATGCCGCGCGGCTTGCTGGGATACTCACATACGATACCGCGTGGCTCACTAGGATACTTACCTACGGTACCGCGCGGCTCACTGGGATACTCGCCTGCGATAACGGGCTGCATGCTGAGATATTCCTGCTTGCTGAGATACTCTTCTTTGATAGCGCGCCGCTTACTAAGATAAACGCTGGCCAAGACGATCGCAGTTACAAGTGCAGGGATGTCCATGAAGGGATAGAGTGCGGCGGCCCAAGCCTCGTATTCGATGCCTTGCTCTTGCAGTAGAGATAGGGCGGCGGCGAGGGTAGAGCCACTCACGGCACCGAACAAGCCCGCAGTCGCGATGGCATCCACGGTTTTGACGTTCGGTAGCTTAGCCAACGTGTAGCGCCCGATAAACACGATAAGAACCCCCATGACCATGGCAAACACCGCAGGCAACAGCATCTCCGCCAGATTAGCATTGCGGATCGCAATGCCACCTTGCAGGCCGACTTTTACAAGCAGCATGAAGACGACAAACTGATAGATCGCATCTGGAACTTGCAGTCGGCTATTAACGGCGGCAACGACCATACCACCAATCAGAAAGCCGAGTGTCGGGGACTGTAACTGCGCCAGGAAGCGCATCAAGAAATCGGACAAGAAATCCACGAATACCTCCTTCCACCTCCTCTAACGAGGAACGATTATTGTAATTAAGTGAGCTTTAAAGAGTTGAAGAAAGTAAGGGTGAAGCGCTTCATCCCTACTGTACAGGTGTTAAGCGAGAACCTACCGACAGGATATTCAGAGAGGGCTGCTCTTTGAATAAAGCTGGAAGGTGATGGTTATCCCGCACTACCCTCCATAGATGCCTGGCTATCAATAACTAAATCTTTATGGGTTTAAGTCTATCCTGAAATGCACAGATTTTTAATATGGATTTGGAACGCAATTTCAAATCTGTGTCATAAGTTTTCCTTTTAATTGACAGTTTTCGATATATCCTTGGTTAATGAAAATTGCGATCGCATTCTCAATGCCTCATCTCGTTCATAGCTCAGGTTGCCGATATTTCGGGGCTGCAATGTTTGAACCAGTTTGAACCAACTAAATTGGCTCGCTCTGTACAGCATGCCTGTGACTGAGGTGAACGCCCTGACGAATTTGTTAAAGTTTATCCTGGCTCAATTTGCGGGGAATTGGACTAGCTCCATCCTACCTGTCCAGTCGAACTTGTCAGAGCGCCTGTTGGTTTTCACCAGAGGATAGTATGGGAAAGATAAAGACTGGGTATGGATGGCTGCCCAATATTGTGGGCGACGAGCCCCCCTTGGCGCTGTCGCAGCGAATGCAAAGAGAACTCTCGTACCGCTTGCTGCCGACTACTAAAACATCTGCGCCGTTGTTGGATGGTGAATCGAAGTTTGATTACTCTATCAGTGGACGGTACTGCAAACGGCAGAGCACTCATCTCTAGCGCTTCTTGCAATCTGATGTTGAATGGCGGTCATAACGCCAAAAGGATTTTTTATAAAATGCTTCCGCTAATTTGAGTCAATCTTTTTCAACAGAGGGCAGTGGATTCGCCGCTCTTTGACATAAACTTAAAGACATGGTTCAAAACAACACCATAGAGTCTTGCCTTAAATTGTCGCAACAGAACGCATCAAGAGGTAACCCACATGACCCAGCAAGCCAGCAAACTTGTCATCGTCACGGAAAAGGTGCTGCTAAAACAGATCGCCAAGATTATCGACGAAGCCGGGGCTACCGGTTATACGGTGGTGGCCGCTGGCGGTAAAGGCAGTCGCAACGTGCGCTCGTCGGGACAACCCACCGTTTCCGATACCTATGCGAATATCAAGATCGAGGTGCTCACCGCCAATCGGGATATAGCCTTAAAGATTTCAGACGAGGTCGCAGCGCAGTTTTTCGGCGATTATTCGGGCATCGCCTATCTCTGCGACGCGGAGGTACTGCACGCGCACAAGTTCTGACTCAAAACTCCTTAGTGGTGCAGAAAACTCTGTCGTTTGCGATCAATGGTCTCTAAGACAGATAAAACTTAACTATTGTTTGGGTTTTGTTATTCAGCTTCACTAAAGCAACAAAAGACAAATACCTCACCTATAGTATTGAAGTGACTCCTCAGTCTTAGAGTAGAATCTTGCCCACCTCATAAAGAACCTTAAGGCTTGTTTCACCAATAACCTTAAGGTCGTTTCATCTTAAATACTGAAGAATAAGCTTCAAAAACTGCTTAGCTGTATGACAATTTTTTCACAACTTATGAGGGTTGGAAACTAAATATAGCAATCGATGGGAAGGTAAGACATTCTAAAAGCTCAAAAACCTTCTCCTGGTTAGCTTTTAGCCCTGACCTCTGCTATAGCAGTAGTTTTGTGCTTAACTTCGATCTTTGACCTTTGAGTATTAGTTTAAGGATTCTTTTGGTGCTAACTTGACTTTAGTTGCCAGTCCCAAGGTTTGTAGCAATTGAATTGTCATCCACGTAAGGTCAATTTCCCACCACTGCAAGCCGTGACGGGCAGAGTATTGAAACGCATGATGGTTGTTGTGCCAACCTTCGCCGTAGGTAACTAAAGCAACCCACCAACAATTTTTTGAGTTATCGTTTGATTCGTAGGTACTATAACCAAAAATATGGCTAGCACTATTCACAAACCAAGTGCAGTGCCAAACTAGAACGAGACGGACAAAAATTCCCCAAACGACGAAAGACCAGCCACCGATGAAGAACAGTAGAAGTCCTAGGGCAAACTGGATAGGAATAAAATATTTATTAAAAAATTGATACACTGGGTCATCCGCAATGTCTTTGATGTAGCGGGGAATTTCAGATTCTACGGGGGTGTGAAACAACATCCAACCTATATGGCTCCACCAAAAGCCTTGGTTAGAATCGTGGGGATCTAGCTTTTGATCCGAATACAAGTGATGTAGTCGATGTAGTCCCACCCAGTCAAACACTCCTCCTTGGCAAGCAAGCGTACCGCAGAAGACAAAAAAATACTCCAACCATTTGGGAGTTTGAAAGCTGCGGTGGGTTACCAAGCGATGAAATCCTAGTGTAATTCCTAACCCACCGGTGATCCAATGGAGTAATAAAGCTAAACCTAAGGCACTCCAATTAAAATTGCTAGGTAGTAAGGCAAACGCAGCGCCGATGTGAACAAAGGCAATAAAAATGATAAACGCCCAATTCAGGGAAGGTTTGGTTGAGTTGGCAATGGTCATGCAATTATCTCGTATAGGTCAGCTTAATTTCGGCAATAATAAACACCGCGTAGAAAATTAAAGTATGAGGTGTTAATGAATAGCGCTGAACAGCTACAAGCAGCCGAACAGGCACTATCTCCGATTTTTTCTGGAATTGACGCTGCAGTCAAGCAAAATTTACAACGCGTGCTGAGAGCATTTCGCAATCAGCGTGTTGGAACACACCATTTTGCTTCGGTGAGTGGTTATGGTCACGACGACTTAGGACGTGATGTTTTAGACCGCGTTTTTGCAGAAGTCATGCAAGCCGAAGCTGCAGCAGTACGG
Source organism: Chroococcidiopsis sp. TS-821 (assembly GCF_002939305.1). Taxonomy (NCBI): domain Bacteria; kingdom Bacillati; phylum Cyanobacteriota; class Cyanophyceae; order Chroococcidiopsidales; family Chroococcidiopsidaceae; genus Chroococcidiopsis; species Chroococcidiopsis sp. TS-821. Next base: position 245,846 of record NZ_MVDI01000005.1, read on the forward strand.
GTGCAATTTGTTTCAGGAACTCATGCGATCGCTTGTGCGTTATATGGTGTCCTCCGTCCTGGAGACGAAATGTTAGCCGTTGTGGGTTCCCCGTATGACACGTTAGAAGAAGTCATTGGATTGCGTTCTCCTGGTCAAGGTTCCCTTCTTGAGTTTGGCATCCGTTACCGCGAATTATCTCTAACCGATGAGGGAACTATCGATTGGAACAGGTTAGAAAACGCCATTAAAGATGATACCCGTTTGGTGTTAATTCAGCGATCGTGTGGTTATTCTTGGCGTGCTAGTTTAGCGATCGCCGAAATTGAAAAAATTATCCGCATTGTTAAACAGCAAAATCCCGACACGGTTTGCTTTGTTGATAACTGCTACGGTGAGTTTATTGAAGATCGCGAACCAACCGCTGTTGGTGCAGATTTAATTGCGGGTTCGTTGATTAAAAACCCTGGGGGTACAATTGTCACTGCTGGCGGTTATGTTGCTGGAAAAGCCGAATTGGTAGAAGCAGCAGCTTGTCGCTTAACAGCGCCAGGAATTGGCACTGCTGGAGGAGCAACGTTCGATCAAAATCGTCTGTTGTATCAAGGGTTGTTTCTTGCGCCGCAAATGGTGGGAGAAGCAATGAAAGGCAATCACCTGACGGCGTATGTCTTCGATCAGTTGGGGTATCCTGTGAATCCTGCACCGTTTGCACCCCGCCGCGATGTGATTCAAGCAATTAAGTTAGGTTCGCCGCAAAAGTTGATTGCGTTTTGCCGGGCAATTCAACAAAATTCCCCTGTTGGTTCTTATCTCGATCCGGTTCCTGCAGCAATGCACGGTTATGAAAGCCAGTTGGTAATGGCGGGTGGGACGTTTATTGATGGCAGTACGTCGGAATTTTCAGCGGATGGTCCATTACGAGAACCATATATCGTCTTTTGTCAAGGGGGGACGCATTGGACGCATGTAGCGATCGCGCTTGAAGCGGCGATTGAGGCAGTGCAGGCGGTTGACTAGTAGAGAATTCTTCATTTTGTAGGATTAAGGTGGTGATGACATAATTATTGAGACTAACGAACCACATTGGCGTAGCCTTCCCGCAGGGTAGGCACAAAGGTTGTCCAGAATTAATAATTACTAGAATTACAAAAGTACTTGATTAGGTTTTGTGTTGTGAATAAAGCTATAAAAGTGCCAACGGAGGTTTCTTTTAAAGAGGCGATTGATTTAACTCAGTTATTGCTGGAACAAGCTGATGCTAGGCAATTGCCAGAATCGGAAGTTAAAGCGGTTGTCTCTGATTTGGTGAGAACGCAAAACGGTGCTAGAGGTTTTTTTGTTACTTATTTGACGTCTGATTCACCAGTAGTCGATCGCTTAATGCATTCAGTTGTTGAAGCTTTGCGATCGCATCCTGAAACTGTTGCAGAATTGTTGGTGAAAAATGTGGCAATGTCCGCAGCCCAAGCTATTTACCATCAACGCAATCAAGCTGAGGAAATGGTACAAAGTTCTTTACGAGTTCAACAGCGTACGCAAAAGTTAATTCAATTACTTAATCTTACTGCTGTAACTCAATACGCTCAGGACTTATTAAACACTGCCACAAGTGGAGAAGGTAGCTACAAGGATTTTCTCAATCGCTGGGGCTACGATACTGAACAAAGACAAGTTATTTGCCAAGCACTACAACAAGTCTTATCTCACGCTGGTTAAGTCGCGTCGTCAATTTCACTCCATAATTTACGATTTCTAGCTGCATTAAGGAATCAGTTTTCAGAGTTTCCACATATCCAAAAACAGCAGATTCATTGGAAATGTTCTGACCTCCGACCCCTAGCAAATTCAACTAGCCGCTGAATCCGACTAAGAATACCGCGATCGCACCAGCGACTGCCAAGATTGAAAGTACCAATCCAGCATTGGGACTGCCTTTAAAGGAATAGTTTTTGTCTTTCATAGAAGTACCTACGTGTTAAGCTTCTATAGATATTGTTACATTTAGTAACTGATTTTTCATAAATGATAACAAACTAAATAGTAACTAGACGCCTCCTGCGCCAGGGTTAAGCTGAATGAGTACCCAAGTGAGATATGTACCAATTGGTCCCCAAAGCATGTAGGGTAAAAGTAGCCAAGACGCGGTTGTTGATATCTTACGGACAGAAATCGCCACAACATAAGCTAATATTGTTGCTAATCCACCGAAGATCAGCCCGCCAACGAGGCTGCGGAGTTCAACAACAACAGGGCTATAGAGTGTAGTTAAAAGAGCGATCGCAATATACAAGCCCATGAATAGCCACGGGCGATCGCGTCTTTGACGGCGAGATTGTTCCCAGACTAGAATTGCTGAGATTGTCCCACAAATCCAAACCACTGCCCAAATTAAGGGAATTAATGATTCAAAGGTTAACCATCCAGGGCGAGTTAAGTTTTGAAACCAAGGGTCTTGCAGTGAAGTTAGTAGATTTCCTCCAAAAAAAATAGCTACGGAAACGGCAAGTATTATCCATCTAGCTTTCATAGTTATTAGTAATTGATAATTGGTAATTGGTATAGTTCGATCTTATCTATTACCTAATTACTCGATTGATTTTTGTTGATAAGCTATTTAACCATAGCTTTAGCAAAAGTTATAATGTGTTGATTTGGTAGAGATTCGTTGGTGTTTTGCCATTGCAATCCGATCAATGCCATTTCTTTTTTTACTTGATTTAGAGTCATTTTATGTAATCCCTTAATTGGAATAAAAGGATTTTCTTTGCGGTATTCAACTAAGACGACTCTTCCCCCAGGTTTGAGTGCTTTTGTAATACCTTGCATAACTTCATATGGGAAGGAAAATTCATGATAGGCATCTACCATTAGAGCTAAATCAATGCTATTCTCAGGCAAGTTAGGATTAGTAACAGTGCCTAAGATGGTTTCAACATTGGTAAGTCCTGTCTCTTTTTTCAGAAACTCAATAATATCCAACATTTCTGGCTGAATATCGACAGCTAGTACTTTTCCCTGGAGGAGCTTTTGAGCTATCCGAAAGCTAAAGTAACCTGTACCCGCACCAATATCGGCGACCACATCTGTAGGTTGCAGATTCAGTGCATCTAATACTTTTTGTGGTTGTTCTTCTCTTTCTCGACTTGGGCGTTCTAGCCATAGTGCTTCAGTATGTCCCATAACTTTCGCAATTTCACGCCCTTGATAAAATTTGCCGATACCATCAGGGCTATGTATGGTGCGATACTGGTAAGTTGAGTGATTATCTACAGATGAAGTTGCAGCGATTGGCGTGCAACTTATCAAAACTGTGCAACATATAAATACAAGCAGTTGTAATAGTTTCTGTTTGAGTTGGTTCCAAAGCATAATTTCAGAAATATTAGCGACGAGATAATGGTGGCTTGATACAATTACACGTCTTGTCATAACGATATCGTCTACCTTGTGATAGAAACGGCAGCATCTGTGGCTGAACTAATATCAAGACAAAGTAGTTTAGATTACAATCAGGCTACAAAAGCTTATGAATCAAGACGATCGCACAAATAATCTTAATCCGACAGATGTCACTGAAGCAGAAGAACGAGAAACGACTCAAGCTGCGGAACAAAAAGCTAGTAGCGTTGCCAATGTCGTATCACCAGAAACACTCGTTGTCAACGAACCACCACCAAAACCGGATTATCCTCGCTACCGAGTCAGCCCAGATGAACGCATTAGACTCGCGGATATTAACCCCGATGCTTGCGAACACTACAAAAAAAAGAAAGATGTTGAACACGAACTAGAAATTCAAAGGAAGCGACTAGCAGTGTTACAAGAACGCTTATACGCGGAAAATAAACGTAGTGTTTTGATTGTATTGCAAGCAATGGATACAGGTGGAAAGGATGGTACAATTAAGCACGTTTTTCGAGGAATTAATCCGCAAGGTTGTCAAGTTTGGTCTTTCAAAAAACCTACTGATGAAGAACTGAGTCATGACTTTTTGTGGCGCTATCATCGCCGCGCACCACGTCGAGGAATGATTACGATTTTCAACCGATCGCACTACGAAGATGTCCTGATTGTACGTGTAAAAGACTTAGTTCCTGAACAAGTATGGCGTCAGCGCTATCGTGTCATCAATGAGTTTGAGCAAATGCTGACATTGGATAATATTGTTATTATCAAGTTTTTCCTACATATTTCTAAGGACGAACAACGCCGGAGATTAGAAAGTCGCTTGGAAGATCCTGATAAGCGCTGGAAATTTTCAATTAACGATGTCAATGAGCGTCAGTTATGGGATAAATATCAGCAAGCTTACGAAGACGCAATTAATAACTGTTCGACCGCTTATGCACCTTGGTACGTTGTACCATCGAATAAAAAATGGTATCGCAATTTGGTAATTGCCCGCGCGATCGCCGATACGCTAGAGGCAATGAATCCGCAATATCCCGCTGCTGAAAAATTAGAAAACATTGTGATTCCAGCATAAAGGTTATGTGAGGCAGATGGAATTACTTCCTCAAGAGTTACGACAACAACTCGAAAATCCAGATAAAGAATTTTATACCGATTTAAGTATCGTCACTCCAGAAGTTCATTTGGTGTTACAGCAAATTCTCAATTGTCCCTACCAAGGAGAAATTGAGAAAATTTATTTGCAAGCCAAAGCCCTAGAATTAATGGCATTATAGTCAGACTATATTCTCAAGCATAGCGATCGCAACCACCTCAGGAAGCTGAAATCAAGCGATATTGCTCGTCTTTATCAGGCTAGAGATGTGTTGATAATAATGCTGAGAATCCACCTTCGTTGATTGATTTAGCACGATCAGTAGGGATGAATGACTGTACGTTTAAACGCGGATTTCGGCAAGTTTTTGGGACAACGGCATTTGGTTATCTGCGAAAACACCGCATGATTCAAGCACGGCAATTGTTACTAGGAATAAAATGAGTATTGCTGAAGTAGCGCGTGCAGTTGGCTATTCACATCCTGGCTATTTCGCTGCTGCATTTCGCAAAAAGTTTGGCGTGAGTCCGAGTCATTATTCATCGCAACATGGGAATAGGTAATTGGTAATAGCAGAACTGTTCGCAATTTTCACCCACTTAATTAACAAATTCCGTTTTGGGATCTAATCATTCCATTTGTGAGTCACTTCAGCGTGCATAAACCATTAATATTTTGATCTGAACTAATTAGGAAAGTTTATCAACTTGTGGGTTGGGTAAGGAGTGATGGAGCGATCGCATTTTCTTGTAGCAATAGTCAGCATGGTGTCGATTATCGGTACGCAGTCAGTTCACGCGGAAGAATTACCAACAGTACAACAAAGTCCTGCGACTACCGTTGCTGAGTGGCTAGCGCAATCTCCAGTAATACAAGTTACCAAAGTAGAGCTAAATCCAACTTCTGAAGGCTTGCAAGTCAAACCCAAATTTGCAAAACACCCCAACGCATTATCGCCCTCGATCCGCGATCGCTTGATTTATTACTTTCTCTCAACATTCAACCCGTAGGCTATGCTGAAGATGCCAGAGTTTTAGTTGGTACTCCACAATTCGGCACAACGGTCGATGTTAAATATTTAGGCGGTCGCATCACAAACGATCCCATGTATGTTGGTACTCGGCAATCACCATCACAAGAAGCAGTATTAACACTCAAACCCGATTTAATTCTTTTAGGCTAAAGCAGCGAACAATCGCTGTATCTCATTTTTTCCCAGATCGCGCCAACATTACCGTTATCGCACAGCGATCGCCACTGGCAAGATGATTTATTAACGCTTGGTCGAGTCACGCATCGCGAACAACAGGCACAACAGGTGATTCAAGACTACAACAAACGAATGACCGACACGAAAGAGAAGTTTAAAGCTTTGCAAGGAAAACAGCTATTACTGTTATCAATTTCTGGATTAGACAGTATTGAAGTCTTCACCAAACAAACCTTTGCGGGTAATCTCCTTGAAGAGCTAGGATTTGAGTTAGTATTACCCAAACTACCTGTACGCTATGGTGCAATACCGATTTCTTTAGAACTTTTACCACAATCGCTACCTGCTTATCAGGCAAAGCAAGTGTATTTTGTTGATTATCATTTCTGGAGTCGAATTACGGGTCCAATTGCGACTGAGTTAGTGATTGAACAACTTCAACAACTATTAGATCTGTAAATTGCATTTACCGCGAGTGTTCCCACTTCCAAAAGTAACTAGAAAACAAGTTAGTAATCGTGTGTGCCACAATTGGCACGAGAAGATTACCTGTGTATAAAGCGCTACAACCGAGTAAGAAGCCTACCGCTGTTGCCCAAACGACATATGGCCATTGCTGAGTAGAACTCATGTGAAGCACGCCAAAACAGATACTCGATACAATCACAGCAGTGATATTGAAGCCAAATGCAGGCAACATGACACCGCGAAATAATAATTCTTCGCTTAGTCCTGGAAGTAACCCAATCCAAATTAAATCTGCCCAGTGTAAAGGTTTGAGAACCAATTCGAGGTAAAAATCCGCACTACGACGATACCCCGACCAAACGCGGTAGACGACCCAACTCGCGATCGCAATGATCGACGCAACACCCAATCCCCTAGCCACTGCTATTGATGTTAGCTCCACAGGCAATAAGGCAAAATTACCAAATTGCAACCATAGCTTGGCAATAACCAGTAATACTAATGCAGTAACGGCCATGCCAATTAAGATCTGGGTACGCGATAACGGCTGAATTTTGGGGTCAAAATCTTGTTCGGTCACTGTCAGTTAGAATTCAGGCAATTAAGGGATGAAATATGAGGGTCAAGTGCAGTCGGTGTAATTCCTGCCTTATGCGCGGCTAATACACCAATTGCTTCTAGGTACGAGTTTACCGATATGACTTTAATTCCTAATGGTTCTGGAGGAACATAAAGTTGAGTTTGATTTTCTTGTACTGTAACAATTTGTACAGGCGATTGACTAAGGTTTAACACTGTGCTGCCACCGCAAGCCGTTGCCGGAATGACAACAGCATCAACTTGATTTGCCCAGATGTCTTGTGGTGATGATTGCTGCTGGTTTGTCACAAACTGCGGGGCACGACTTAAACCCACAAGCACACTAGGTAAGAATGTATACCCAATTTCTTCAGCAGCCGATCGCGGTGATATATCAGGATCGAGCGGTAACGGTAACAAAGCGGGCGCGTGGGCGCAAGGAACTTGAAATTCGCGGACAACTAAATGACTGATGACAGCTTCAGCACCTGCAAGCGGGTCAACACCTTTACCGTAACGATATTGCTGTAATGCAGGACTATCCATATCATCAGGAAAACGGGCTACAACGGCGATCGCGTCTACTCTTGCTTTATTAATCAATGTCTCTGTTGCCCGCAGTAAAGTTCCAGGATTTTGAATCGTTCCCCAACTCACACCTGAATCGGATATTCGTAATTCTACGCCTATAGCTGTATCAGTGACAACATAATTAGCTAAGTGTAATCCTAGAGTAGCACGGGCAGCATCAGCTGCTTGCAGCTGCCGTACTCGTAAGTCTGGTTCGATTCCCTGGTCTAAAATGAGACCAATACGATTTTGATGTACAGGACGTAACCCCCAACTCCCAGCAGCAAATTGATCGAGTCCGTAACCTTCTACATAGAAAACATTTGGTAAAGACCAATACAATTGCGCGCCATTGAGCACATTTGGGTGAGTAATCAGGCGGTCCGCGACAGAAGCGATCGCCCTAGCAACTGGCATGGCATCTCCGGCATATCCGCCAATGGCGGCTCCGATACCAGTTGGTACAATTAAGATAACGGTGTAAGGACGCTGGTTCACGCTGTTGAGTTAGTCCTCTAAAGTAACAACGGCTTCGACAGTCGCTGTTTGTTGTTGGAGATCTATCGCTGTAATTGCCCAGCGTAGTGGTTTTCCAGATAACTGTAATTCAGCCTCAATGACCTTGGGAAGCATTGCAGGAGAATCCTGAAACTTAATCTCAGCAGTAATAAAGTGTGTTTTCATACTACCTGTTAAATTCTATACCAAGAAAGCCGGGCAACTTCTTTAGCTGGGTTGAAACTGACCAAACTGTAAGTCGTATACTTCATCTTCCTTCTCAGTTTCGATCTTCAAATCGGATCGGGGGTAGGAAACACAAAGTAAAGCGTAACCTTTCTGCTGGAGTTCAGGACTAAGACCCATGCCATCACTTTGTTCTACAGTACCTTCAAGCAGCAAAGCCGCACAAGTTGTACAAACACCAGCATTACAGGAACTAGGTAAATCTAAGCCAGCCGCACTCGCAGCACGTAAAATAATTTTGTCTTCGGGAACTTCAATCGTATGAGTTTGACCTTGATGCTGAATTTGAACCTTATAAATTTGAGGCATAAACTAAAAACCGTTTTACTAAACTGCCAAGTTAAATGCAGTCTCTGCTCGTGATTAATCACTAACAAGTAATTGTATCTTGAGGCGTCAGGAATCTGAGGTCGGAAAGCAGAGGAAGCAGAAGAAATTATGCATCAAAAAAATTATGTATCCAAAATATTTCTTTGTTCTGTGACCCCTGAGCTCTACAATCTCACAGACCGTATCATTGTCAACTGTAATTGCGGTCGCGCGGCGTTAACCTTGCACTAAAAAGACAAAAGATAATATGGCTGATTTAATGGAGATGAGAATGCTGGAAGAATATCGGCACCACGTTGCCCAAAGACAAGCAATGGGTATTCCCCCGTTACCTTTGAATGCACAACAAACCGCAGATGTATGTGAATTATTAAAAGCGCCACCTGCAGGCGAAGAAGAAACTTTATTGCACCTGTTGCGCGATCGCGTTTCGCCAGGAGTCGATCCCGCCGCCTACGTTAAAGCTGGATTTCTCACGGCGATCGCCAAAGGCGAAACGACAAGCCCATTAATTTCTCCCACTTATGCGATTGAACTTTTAGGCACAATGATGGGCGGATACAACGTGCGATCGCTTGTAGAATTACTATCCGCAGATGATGAATTAGCTACAGCAGCGACAACGGCTTTAAGCAAAACTTTGCTAGTGTACGATGCTTTTCACGACGTTGAAGAATTAGCAAAAACAAACTCCTACGCGCAAAAAGTCATGCAGTCGTGGGCGGATGCGGAATGGTTTACGACGCGCGCACCTTTACCCGAAGCAATTACCGTCACAGTTTTTAAAGTACCGGGCGAAACGAACACCGACGATCTTTCTCCAGCGACACACGCGACAACACGTCCTGATATTCCGCTACACGCGCTAGCAATGCTAGAGTCACGTCTTCCTGGGGCATTAGACACGATTGCCGAATTAAAGCAAAAAGGACATCCCTTAGCGTATGTTGGCGATGTTGTTGGTACGGGATCGTCGCGCAAATCTGCGATTAACTCTGTATTGTGGCACATCGGGCAAGATATTCCGTACGTACCGAACAAACGCGCTGGAGGATATATTCTAGGAGGTGCGATCGCGCCAATTTTCTTTAACACCGCTGAAGATGCAGGGGCGTTACCAATTCAGTGCGATGTGACTAAGATGGAAACGGGCATGGTAGTCACCATCTATCCCTACAAAGGTGAAATTACCAACGAAGCCGGAGACGTCATTTCTACCTTTAAGCTACAACCCGATACAATTACCGACGAAGTTCGTGCAGGTGGGCGCATTCCTTTACTCATTGGGCGTACCCTCACCGACAAAGCGCGCATCGCAATGGGATTAGAACCAAGTTCTGTCTTTATTCGTCCGCAACAACCAACCGATACAGGCAAAGGTTACACCCTCGCGCAAAAGATGGTAGGTAAAGCTTGCGGCTTACCTGGCGTCCGTCCTGGAACATCATGCGAACCGATTATGACAACAGTTGGTTCTCAAGATACCACAGGACCAATGACCCGCGACGAACTGAAAGAACTTGCGTGTCTTGGCTTTAGTGCGGATTTAGTCATGCAGAGTTTCTGTCATACCGCCGCCTATCCAAAACCTGTCGATATTAAAACGCATCACGAACTTCCTGATTTCTTTGCCTCGCGGGGTGGTGTTGCTTTACGCCCTGGCGATGGCATTATTCACTCGTGGTTGAATCGGATGTTGTTACCCGACACGGTAGGAACTGGTGGCGATTCGCATACGCGCTTTCCTTTAGGAATTTCCTTCCCTGCTGGTTCAGGGTTAGTCGCATTTGCGGCGGCGTTAGGTGTTATGCCATTAAATATGCCAGAGTCAGTTTTAGTGCGGTTTAAAGGCGAGTTGCAACCAGGTATCACCTTACGCGATATTGTCAACGCGATTCCTTACGTTGCGATTCAAAAAGGATTACTCACCGTTGCGAAACAGAACAAGAAAAACGTCTTTTCTGGGCGCATTATGGAAATCGAAGGCTTACCCGATTTAAAAGTCGAACAAGCTTTTGAATTAACCGATGCAACCGCAGAGCGATCGTGTGCAGGCTGTACGATTAAGTTGAGTGTCGAGACAATTTCTGAGTATTTGCGCTCCAACATCGCGCTCTTAAAAAATATGGTGGCGCGGGGTTATCAGGATGCACGGACAATTATGCGCCGCGTTGCCAAGATGGAACAATGGCTAGCCAATCCAGTATTGATGGAAGCAGATGCAGATGCAGAGTATGCGGAAATTATTGAAATTGATTTGAATGAAATCAAAGAACCAATTGTCGCTGCACCCAACGATCCTGACAATGTCAAATTATTATCAGAAGTTGCTAACGATCCTGTACAAGAAGTCTTTGTCGGTTCGTGCATGACAAATATTGGTCATTACCGCGCTACTGCTAAAGTCTTAGAAGGCGCAGGTGCGGTGCAAACTCGGCTGTGGATTTGTCCGCCGACGCGCATGGACGAAAATCAACTTAAGGAAGAAGGCGTTTACGGTATATTTGGTGCAGCTGGGGCGCGAACGGAAATGCCTGGTTGTAGTTTGTGCATGGGAAATCAAGCACGAGTCGCGGATGGCACAACGGTGTTTTCTACCTCTACGCGGAACTTTAATAACCGCATGGGTAAAGATGCGCGTGTCTATCTTGGTTCAGCAGAATTAGCCGCAGTTTGTGCCTTGTTAGGACGCATTCCTACAGTTGAGGAATACATGGATATTGTTGCGCACAAAATTCATCCGTTTGCTGATGATTTGTATCGCTATCTCAACTTCGATCAAATTGCCGGTTTTGAAGATGAAGGGCGCGTAGTTCCTCTAGAAGAAATGCCCAAGATTGAGGATATTTTAGGAATTCCCGCAGGTACATTGTCTTAACTAAATCTGGGTGGGTACTACCCACCTACACGTTTTTAGTTACCTAAGAGCTTATAAATACTTCGGAAGTTTATTCGCTATTAGACAAACCCCATTCAGCTTTGCAAACTCATTCATAAATCTATTACTTATAGCGTGCTGCCGTGCATACTTTGTTTAGGTAGCCCCGAAGGAAGTCGGAAGGTATCTATGATTCATGCTTACCACAAATGTTTGCGAAAGAACTGCATCAGTTCGCGCCAAGCGTCTTCAGCTGCTAAGCGATTGTACGAAGAACGTTCGTTGCAAAAAAACCCATGGTCGGCATCAGGATAAACTTTCAAGGTGTATTCTTTATTAAGTTTTTGAAATCGTGTTTCGATTTGGTGAATGCGATCGCGCGAAATAAAAGGATCTCTACCACCAAAGAACAAATAAATAGGCACTGTAATATTTTTTACTGCAGCGATCCACTCATCTAAAACCATACCGTAAAAAGGCGCTGCTGCCGCAATTTCAGCTGAAAACTTGCAAGCAGTTAAAAAAGTCAACCCACCGCCCAAACAAAAACCGGTAACACCAATTCTTTCTGGATTCACAGGCGATCGCGTTTTTAAGTAACCCAATGCTGCTTGAAGATCCGCTTCTATAGACTTACCGAAGTCAAGCCGCCACATCATCGCCATAGCCTGCTCTACTTCATCGTAACCAAACTTGTTGTTAGGTTGGCGATAGTATAAATCTGGCACAAGAACTACGTATCCTTCATTTGCGATACGGACTGCTACATCTTGGATATGCGCGGTTAAGCCAAAAGCTTCCATTAATAGAAGAATCGCGGGTACACGCTTTAGCGTAACAGGTGTATATAAGAATGCGGACATTTGTCCATCGGGTGTTTGAATCATCACCTGTGATTGTTCAATTTGCATCATTTTTTCCAGAAAATCCTACTGCTGACAGCTTAAAAAGTCAGCAACTCGATACTCTAGAAAAATATTGCGGAGTTTTGGAATATTCTTGCACTCAACAACCTTGCAGAAATTGTTTTGGCGTGACGCCAAGCATACGCTTGAAACATCGAGTCATATGGCTTTGATCGCAAAAGCCAGCACAAAGAGCAATATTTACAATACTCAATTTGCTGTGTCGCAACAAATATTTTGCTTTATCAATTCGGCGCTGCAAGATGTATTGATGAGGTGTAACACCCATACTTTGCTTAAACAATCGCAAAAAGTGATACGGACTTATTTGCGCGATCGCCGCAATTTCTGTCAGTGTCAAATTTTGATGTAGATGTTCGTTGATGTAGTCTGTTATGAGAACTAGCTTTGCTGATGATAATCCATCTGAGTAGCTAGATTTAGGAGATGTCGCGCAATAGTTTCGTAACAGGTGAATTGCCAACACTGTTTTCAAACTATCAACTAGCAGCTGTCCGCCAATTCTGTAAGATTCTAATTCGTCTTTTAAAGTTAAAAAGATGCTTTGTATCAGTGCGTCTGGCTTACTCATAAACTGCGGTATCAATTCAATACCGTCGGGGTTTACCCAATCTTGACCAATGTTTTTGAGCAGTATAGGCTCAAGAGCTAAAACCATAAACTGAACTGAGGTGTTCCAATTACAGCGGTGGGAAACATTAGCAGGAATAATCGCAATGTCTCCAGTATTTCGCGTCTCTTTGCTCAGCTTTCCATCTAACCATCGCTCTCCTGATGAGTCTTCTATATATGAAGAGGAAAGTCCGCAAGCAATAACGTGCATCGTGTGTTGATGCTCCGCAATCTCAAATTTTGGCTGCTGATAAACTTCTAAGTGAATATCACTCCAACCGCTGCTTGCAAGAACCGATGGTTGGGGTAATAGTGCATTTGCTGCATTGATTTGGCGATAGTCAATAATGCTGCAGGTTGGCGCTGGTGGTTTCATCTTGCGCTCGAATGAATGAGAAGTTTGTTTTGACTTGGCGATAATAAAAAGAGGCGATCGCACCCCCTAAATTCAAAGCTTGAAAGCCATTGCCCCATATATGTTGGGCTGCAATTTATGTATATTACATAACGCCAAGGGGTAGATTTCCTACTGAGATTTAGAACTAGACGTTGCCTTTGTACGGCTACTAGAACTTTTGCGAGTTGTCGATTTAGTCGCTGTACCGCTGCTAGTAGAAGCTTTACGGCGCGTTGATTTAGAGCTTGTGGTTTTGGTTGCTAGTAGTTCGAGTGCTGTTGCCAGCGTTATATCTTCTACCGATTTACCTTCAGGTAGACCCACATTGGTTTTACCGTGCTTAACATAAGGACCGTAAGGACCATCGTATATATTCACGGCTTCGCCATCATCAGGATGGGCACCTAACTCTTTTAATGGCGTTTTCGTTTTACTCCGACCGCCACTGCGTCCTTTTTTAGGTTCTGATAGTAACTCTAAAGCGCGTTCTAAAGTCACTGTAAAAACATCATCCCCAGCTTTAAGCGATCGATAGTCTTTTCCTTCTTTTCCTCGATCGTGTACGACATAGGGACCAAAAGGACCGATCGCAGCTTGAATTTTGCCACCTGTTTCTGGATGAGTTCCTAACAACCGAGGTAAAGACAAAAGACCAACAGCTTTATCCAGCGTCAGGTTTTCGATTGTTATTCCCTTCGGTAATGATGATGTTTTGGGTTTAGGATTTTCTTCCGTCGCATCTCCGAGTTGAATGTAAGGACCGCGACTACCAATTAGTACATAAATCGGTTCTCCCGTTTCGGGATGGCGACCTAATTGATCGGGACCTTCGGTTTTTTGTCGTAGCAATACCTCGACTTGTTCAGGATCTAAATCAGCTGGGTTAATATCCTTAGGAATTGAAGCTGTAACAACACCATTACCATTTTCTACTTCGATGTAAGGACCAAACTTACCGATGCGGACTTTGGCGGCTAAGTCTTCGAGTTCAACAGTCCGTGCGGTGTTCGGATCAATTTGATTTTCACGTTCTTTAACAAGCGTTTCTAAGCCAGAATCACCCAAATAAAATTCTCGTAAGTAAGGTAGCCAGTCAGCTTCCCCTGTGGCAATATCATCTAAAGTTTGCTCCATTTTTGAAGTAAAGCTAGTATCGACTAGATCGGGGAAATATTTTTCGAGCAGACCTGTGACGGCGAAAGCAGTAAACGTAGGAACAAGCGCATTACCAACAAGTTGGGCGTAACCACGGTCAATAATCGTGCCAATAATACTTGCATAAGTACTGGGACGACCAATTCCCTCACTTTCGAGTGTTTTGACTAAAGAAGCTTCGGTATAACGCGCAGGTGGCTGTGTTTCGTGTTTGATTGCTTCGAGTTTTTTACAATTTGGGCGATCGCCTACTTTTAGATCTGGTAAGATTACTTCTCGATCTTCTAGCGCCGCTTCGGGATCGTCAGAGCCTTCGACATACGCGCGTAAGTATCCTGGAAAATCAATGCGCTTACCGGTCGACCGAAATCCCGCATCTTCAACTTGCAGGTGCATTACAATTTGCGTTTGCTTTGCATCTGCCATTTGGCTAGCAACTGTACGTTTCCAAATCAAATCATACAATTCTAGTTCGCGTCCGCTTAAGCCGGTTTCTTGCGGCGTTCTAAATGTACTTCCTGCTGGGCGAATGGCTTCGTGAGCTTCTTGCGCGCCTTTACTTTTCGTCGTGTATTGTCGCGGAGAAGGGCTGAGATATTGCTTACCGTAAAGTTGTTCGACACAAGTTCGGGCAGCAGCGATCGCCTGATCCGATAAATGCACCGAATCTGTACGCATATAGGTAATATATCCTTGTTCGTACAAACTTTGAGCTGTCCGCATTGTATCCCGCGCTGATAGCCTGAGTTTGCGGTTAGCTTCCTGTTGCAAGGTTGAAGTTGTAAACGGTGGTGCAGGTTTGCGCGTCACCGGTCGTTCTTCTAACTCGGTAACTTCCCAAGGTTTTCCTGTCAGGCGGTCTTTTAAAGCTTTTGCTGCTGCTTCATCGAGTAAAACAACCTTGCGCCCAGCAATTAGTTTTCCTGTTGCTTCATCAAAATCGCTACCATTCGCAACTTTGGTTCCTCCCAAAGTGACCAAGCGCGATTCAAACGCATTTTTCGACGCAATGCCTTCACTTTCTGCCTCTAATTCTGCTTTTAAATCCCAGTACGTCGCTTGCC
The DNA here is from genome assembly GCF_002939305.1 of Chroococcidiopsis sp. TS-821. NCBI lineage: Bacteria > Bacillati > Cyanobacteriota > Cyanophyceae > Chroococcidiopsidales > Chroococcidiopsidaceae > Chroococcidiopsis > Chroococcidiopsis sp. TS-821. Next base: position 261,268 of record NZ_MVDI01000005.1, read on the forward strand.
GAAATGCTCGACGCTGGCGTTCTTTTTCAACCAATAACCGCACTGCTACCGATTGTACGCGTCCTGCTGATAAACCCCAAGCGATTTTCTTCCACAACAGTGGCGACAACGTATAACCTACAAGTCGATCTAAAATTCTTCTTGTCTCTTGGGCGCGTACGAGTTGTTCGTCAACATCGCGACAATTCTGCAATGCTTTACGAATCGCATCTTGCGTAATTTCATGAAATACCATCCGCTTGATTGGTACTTTAGGTTTGAGCAGCTGCAATAGATGCCAACTGATACTTTCACCTTCGCGGTCTTCGTCCGTCGCGAGTACCAATTCATCTGCACTTTTCAGCGCTTCTTTCAGTTGAGCAACAACCTTCTTCTTGTCCTTTGGGACGATATACAACGGTTCAAAGTCAGCATCCACATTAACACCCAGCTGCGCCCATTTTTCACCTTTCACCGCCGCAGGAATATCGCTAGCCGACTGCGGAAGGTCGCGGATATGCCCCATAGACGCTTCCACGCGGTAACCATTTGGCAAGTAGTTACGAATGGTACGGGCTTTAGTGGGAGATTCGACAATGACCAGAGTTGACATGGGTTCTTGCAAATAAAATATAGCAGCTAGGCTAAACAGACAACTTTAAAGAAATTGCCTCAATTGTCAAGAGGCAGTGTTAGAGGAAAAACGTGAATTTAGATTTCCATCTCCATATAGTGATACCCCTAGATCTCTAGGTTATAACTAACAAATCTATATCCGACAAAAGTTACCCTCACAACATTTCAGATGAATAAGAATTTATCAGCACTACAGTAGTTTCTATTTACGTAAAAAATGATACTCATTTTTGTTAAAAATACTTAATAAGTGTAGTTTGCCAGACGTGAGGTTACAGAATTGAACAAATATAGCGTTCTAGTTTTTAACATCACACAAAACGATTGCGTGCCTGATAAAGGTATTCGGTATTTTTTGACAGCCTGCCACAGTTTTGCCGCATGTTTTAGCGATCGCGCTGCCAATGCTAATAATACGCTACAACTCCATCTACCTCAGATAATCAAGATAAAATAACAACAAATCCATAAAAGTTGGTCATTATGGCAACCTAACTTGAGTAAACTAAAGCGCTACCACTGGTAGTATCCTGAGAAACATTGCCCAACGACTAGACAATGCGAGAATAACCCTGTGGAAAATACAAGTCAACTAATTATTGCTGGTGCGTTACGCAAAAACCTATCAACTTAGTGGTTGCACTCAATAAATAGTATCTCGGGTAGCAGGGAACAAAAGAAGCACGCACGGGTTATTGGAGTTGCGCAAGAAGAATGGTGTAGGTAACTTGTTACCGTGGGTGAGAAAACTGAACTTCTTACCTTAAATTATAATTACGCGATCGTTAAGAGTTAGTAACAACTTATACTGATGGCAACTCATAGTACTAGCTACTCAGCAGCAATCGCAAGTAGCGTTGCAGTCATTACCAAGATGAAACATACATAAAAGCAACCATATGATAGACAATAAAATTAACACAGCGATTGTCTCATAGCCAAAACCTATATCACTCATGGATTTTGCTAATCTTGCAGACCAGTTAAATGCTGGAACAATTTTGCCCGAAGGGATAGTGCTGACTACCCTGATGGCGATCGTCGTAGGCGATTTGATTGTCGGACGTAGTGCGTCGCGCTGGATTCCATATACAGCGATCGCAGGATTACTCGCCGCCGTCGTCGCGTTATATCTTCAATGGAATAACCCTAGCCCTATTTCGTTTCTAGGTGCTTTTAATAGTGATGACCTCAGTATTGTTTTTCGCGGTATTATCGCGCTGTCAACTGCGGTAACGATTTTGATGTCGATTCGCTATATCGAGCAATCTGGTACAGCGTTAGCAGAATTTATTGGAATAATGCTAACGGCAACGCTAGGAGGGATGTTTTTATCTGGGGCTTCTGAATTAGTCACAATATTTATCTCCCTCGAAACTCTAAGTATCTCTTCGTACTTGATGACAGGATACACCAAGCGCGATCCCCGCTCGAACGAAGCTGCACTTAAATATTTATTAATTGGTGCTGCGAGTACAGGTGTTTTCCTTTACGGCGTCTCTCTACTCTACGGTTTATCAGGAGGCAAAACTCAACTAAGTGCGATCGCGTCTGCAATTGCTGACGCTAACTTAAGTCAATCTCTTGGCTTAGTGATTTCTTTAGTCTTTGTGATTGCAGGTGTTGCTTTTAAAATTTCTGCGGCTCCCTTCCATCAGTGGACACCTGACGTTTATGAAGGTTCGCCAACACCTGTTGTCGCGTTTTTATCTGTAGGTTCCAAAGCTGCAGGATTTGCTTTAGCAATTCGTCTCATGAATAGTGCCTTCCCACTACTGATTGACGAGTGGCAATTTGTCTTTACCGCACTGGCTGTACTCAGTATGGTGTTAGGTAACGTCGTGGCGCTGGCACAAACCAGCATGAAACGGATGCTAGCTTATTCTTCAATCGGACAAGCTGGATTTGTCATGATTGGTTTGATTGCGGGCACCGAAGCAGGATATGCCAGCATGGTATTCTACTTGTTGGTTTACCTTTTCATGAACTTGGGAGCGTTTACCTGTGTGATTCTATTCACGCTCCGAACAGGAACAGACCAGATTAGCGAATATTCGGGACTGTATCAAAAAGATCCTTTGCTAACGCTGTGTTTAAGCATTTGCCTGCTATCTTTAGGCGGTATTCCACCGCTTGCAGGATTTTTCGGTAAGATTTACTTATTTTGGGCAGGTTGGCAAGCCGGACAATATGGATTGGTTTTACTCGGTTTAGTTACCACGGTAGTTTCGATTTACTACTACATCCGTGTTGTGCGGATGATGGTTGTCAAGGAACCGCAAGAAATGTCCGACGCGGTGAAAAACTATCCTGAAGTACAATGGAGTTTACCTGGTATGCGACCGCTGCAAGTCGGCTTGGTGCTAACCTTGGTGGCTACGTCCTTAGCTGGAATTTTGTCAAACCCATTGTTTACTTTAGCTAACACCTCAATTGCGCGGACAACAACACTACAACCAATTGTTATTAGTTCCCACTTTAGCGCAACTGCGCCAGCGGAAAATTCTGCGCTGCCAACTCAGCAATAGTAATAAATTTACTAAAAGCTGCTTTCATACTAGTAGCCTGACTGGGTTTGTCAGGCTTTTTCATTGAAATCAATGAGTTTGTTAGAAGTTCATCCGATCGCGGCGATCGCCACAACTCCTATGGCTGCCAAAACGCTACAAAAGCTATGTCAAGATGGTATCATTCTTTGGGTGCCAAAATCACTTGGTGATGTTTTTGGAGCAAAGGTTTACACAGGTTCGCTCAAAACGCATGTCGCTGAACTTTGGAAAACCCACCGAGGTTTAATCTTTGGTTTAGCAACAGGCGCAGTAGTGCGGCTCATAGCGCCTTTAGTGCAACATAAATCCTGCGATCCGGCGGTTGTTGTTGTCGATGAAACGGGTAAATTTGTTGTGAGCTTGTGCAGTGGACATCAAGGTGGGGCAGATAAACTAACACAAGCGATCGCACATCTACTTAATGCAACACCTGTATTAACTGGTACTGCATCGACACTCGGACTACCCGCAGTCGATACTATAGGAATTCCTTTTGGTTGGCAACGCGGCGAGGGAAATTGGACAGAAGTTAGTGCTGCAGTAGCACGCAATGAACCGGTACAAGTTATTCAAGAAGCTGGTTCTACGCTTTGGCAATCAACCGCAAGCTTTCAAAACTCCAGTTTAACCCTGGAAACTACTTTCAACTCGCCAGCTGTGTGTATTACCCCTCGCTCCTTGTCCTACACGTCTAACCCCTCCATCTACTGGCATCCTCGTGTTTTATGGGTAGGAATTGGTTGCGAACGCGGGACATCGCGGAAATTAATCGAAAGCGCAATTAAGCAAGTTTGTCAAGAGTATCAATTAGCCGAACAGGCGATCGCGGGTATTGCCACAATTGATCTCAAAGCTGATGAAGTTGGATTAGTTGAATTGTGTCGCGATCGCCACTTTCCTTTACGAACTTTCCCCGCCGATATTTTGCGTAGCATTACTGTTCCCAATCCCTCAAAGATCGTTAATGCAGAAGTGGGAACCCCCAGTGTCGCCGAAGCTGCGGCGTTGTCTGCTGCAAAAGCACGAAATTTACTTGTTACTAAGCAAATTTTTCGGGCTTCTGCTGAATTTCAAGGCGCAGTTACCATTGCGATCGCGCAAGCCGAACAAGAATATACTGGACGCATTGGCAAATTGTTGCTGGTAGGAATTGGACCTGGACAACTCAATCAGATTACGCCAGCTGCACAAGCAGCAATCGCTTCTGCGGATGTAGTTATCGGTTATTCGTTATACGTCGATTTAATCGCCCCACTTTTTCAACCACACCAAATCGTTGAAGCCTTACCCATCACTCAAGAACGTCAACGGGCGCAACGCGCAATTTCACTCGCACAATGGGGTTTAACGGTTGCTGTTGTTTCGTCGGGTGATATTGGCATTTATGGAATGGCAGGTTTAGTTCTAGAGGAACTGCAAATCCAAGGCTGGGATGGTAAAATGCCCAAAGTAGAAGTGTTTCCAGGAATTACCGCGATGCAAGCTGCTGCTGCACGTTTAGGCGCGCCATTGATGCACGATTTCTGTGCCATTAGTTTAAGCGATTTACTCACACCTTGGCAAGTCATAGAAAAACGCTTACACGCTGCAGCCCAAGCAGATTTTGTTACAGCATTATATAATCCGCGATCGCAAACCCGCATTCAACAACTCACAAGGGCAATTCAAATATTCTTACAATATCGCGATCCGCAAACTCCGGTCGCTGTGGTACGTTCTGCTTACCGTCAGGATGAACAAATTACTCTAACATCGCTCGACAAATTATCAGACGTTCCTGTAGATATGCTAACGACAGTTTTAATAGGCAACCAAAGTACGCGCACTCAAGGCGACTGGATGATTACACCACGCGGATATAATGCTGTTTTGTCTTAGAGTTGCTGCGTCTGGGAAAAAGCAAGATAGCTGAGGAGAATGAAATAATGAATTAGGATAACATCCATGGGTAAAGACAATGATAATCGTGCTGTGGTCATCGGAGGTAGTATTGCAGGGTTACTTGCAGCAAGAGTGCTAGCAGACTATTTCCCAAAAGTTATCGTTATTGAAGCCGACACTCTATCCGCACAACCTCACGCCCGTAAAGGTGTACCGCAATCATTACAACCTCATGTTTTACTCGCCAAAGGATACCGAATTTTAGAAGAACTTTTTCCTGGTATTGGTGGTGAGTTGCAGCAAGCGGGTGCGTTACCACTAGATTGGGCGCGAGAATTTTATCATTATAGTCACGGTGGTTGGAATTGCGTTACCACAACACCCTCTGATGTTATTTCTTTAACTTGTAGCCGCCCGTTAATTGAATGGTCAATTCGTCGCCGATTAACGCAGTTACCTCATGTGAACTTTCTTGATGGGAGACGCGTGACAGGCTTAGCGTGCGATCGCGGTTCAGTTACTGGTGTTTACTTGCAATCATCTGAAAAACTCCCAGCAGCTTTTGTCGTTGATGCGAGTGGCAGGCGATCGCAAACACCAAAATGGCTACAAAGTCAAGGATTTAATCCGCCACTAGAAACCGTTGTTAATCCATTTCTGGGTTATGCAACTCGTCGCTATCGTTTGCAACAATCTTCGCCTGACTGGAAAGTGCTGTTAGTATCGCAATCACCTCCACACAATACGCGGCTAGGATATTTAGCACAAATTGAAAATGGTGAGTGGATTGCAACGCTGGGTGGATACGGGCGCGATTATCCGCCTCTGGGCGATTCTGGTTTTTTAGATTTTGCCCGCAGCTTGGCTAGCCCGAAATTCTATGAAGCGATTAAAGATGCTGAACCTGTTTCGCCAATTTATGCACATCGAGCAACGGCAAATCGGCTGCGCCATTATGACAAAATTGAACTACCGCGTAATTTTGTTGTTTTAGGCGATGCTGTTTGTGCGTTATGTCCTGTTTACGGACAGGGAATGACAGTCAGCGCACTATCTGCAATCGTGCTACGCAAATGGCTGCAAAAGCAATACAACCATTCTTCCGCTTTTCGGGAATCTGCAACTTTTCAAAAGCAGCTAGCGCAGAGTAATTTATTGCACTGGAGTTTAGCAACAACTCAAGATTCCCAATTTCTGACAACTCAAGGTCGTCGAGAAGTTAGCAGTGGTGGATTATTCAGTTGGTATGCGAATCGCTTATTGCAGCTAGCTAATAGCGATCCACATGCGTATACTCAACTTATCCAAGTTGTTAATTTAGTGCGATCGCCACTACAACTTTATCATCCCAAAGTCATTTTCCGTGTTGTCAGAACACTTCGCAGTTGATGCTTGTAGAAGTTGTTAGCGATTAGGGCGAACGCTACCGACCAAAAAGGTAAGTAAACTTGTCACTAGTGTTAAAACAATCGAACCTAATAAAGCTGGAAGAAACCCTGTAACGACAAAGCCAGGAGTAATTGCCCCAGCTAGCCAAATTAATAAAGCATTGATAATAAAGAGAAACAAGCCCAACGTAACAACGGTAAGTGGCAATGTCAGTAAGACAATAATTGGCTTAATAATCGCATTAATCAATCCTAAAACCACTGCAGCTAGCAATGCTGAGGCAAAACTCGTGACAGCAAATCCAGGCACAATATAGGCAGTGATCACAAGCGCGATCGCACTTAAAACCCAAATTAGAACAAACTGAATCATAACGTTCACTCCTCAATAATTAATTTAGCAAGGGCAAGTACCAAAATACCTAAAATTTGAGATGCGCTAAGCTAAAAAAGCAGCATTTCGGTCACAAAATAGATCTTGACACTCCACTCGCTATTTAATATGTTTTGGCGGAAACTCACTTTTCTTTTGTTGATACTTATATTATCGTTTTGGGCGTTACCTGCGAAAGCTTTTGATTATCCTCCTCCTTTGTCTTTTAGTAATGCTGAACTCAAAGGACGCGATTTTTCAGGACAAATGTTACGCGCATCCGAGTTTTCCAACGCAAATATGGAACAAGCTAACTTTGCCAATGCAGACTTGCGGGGAGCAATTTTTAGTGCTTCGGTAATGACCAAAGCAAATCTACACGGTGCAAACCTGACAAATGCGATGGCGGATCAAGTTAACTTTACTAATGCTGATTTGAGCGAAGCTGTTCTTGCGGAAACAATTTTGCTACGCTCGGTATTTGATAATACAAATATAACCGCTGCTGATTTTAGTGATGCAATTTTAGACGGCGTACAAATCAAAGAATTGTGTCAACGTGCGAGTGGCGTGAATCCTACAACTGGTGTTGATACGCGGGAATCTTTAGGATGCAAATAAAACGAGTTGGTGTCATAGGTGGCGGACAACTTGCTTGGATGATGGCACCTCCAGCGCAAGCACTGGGAATAGAATTAGTTATCCAAACACCTAGTTTTGACGACCCTGCAGTGGCGATCGCTGCGGATACTGTCATTGCTCCTATTGATGATGCAGATGCTACCAAAGAATTAGCACGGCGCTGCGATCTCATTACATTTGAAAATGAATTTGTTGACTTAGCTGCGTTATTTCCGCTAGCAGCCAGCGGTGTTTGTTTTCGCCCGCGTTTAGAGGCGTTATCTCCTTTACTCGATAAATATCATCAACGCTGTTATCTAGAAAAATTGGGGATACCACAACCTGAATTTGCGTTACCCTCATCCCCCAAGCACATAAAGTTTCCCGTTGTCTTAAAAACTCGACGCCATGGTTATGACGGTCAAGGGACGTTTATCATCAAAGACTCAGAAACTCTACAGCAGAAGTTAGCGACTTTGCACAAATTGTCAGAAGTTCTTTTAGAAGAGTTTATCCCGTTTGAACGCGAACTGGCGGTGATGGCAGCGCGTTCTATTGACGGTAATGTTATGACATTCCCGATTGTGGAAACCCAGCAGGAAAATCAAGTGTGTCGGCGCGCGATCGCACCAGCAGCAATAAGTTCAACTGTAGCTCAAGAAATTGAAGCGATCGCCCGTACGCTGATGACTAGTTTACAAGCAGTTGGCGTCTTTGGTATTGAGCTATTTTTAACACAAGATCAAAAAGTTTTAGTCAACGAAATCGCCCCACGCACGCACAACTCCGGACACTTTACAATTGATGCATGTGTAACTTCACAGTTTGAACAACATTTACGTGCCATATGTGACTTACCTTTAGGAAGTTCGGCGTTGACGTGTGGTGGTGCGGTAATGGTTAATCTCTTAGGTTACGAGTACGCCCAGGATGAATATATTGAAAAGCGAGCGCAAATTAGTCAAGTTCCCCACGCGCGCGTTCACTGGTATGGTAAGCATGAATCGCGTCCAGGACGCAAACTCGGTCATGTTACTGTGTTGATAGATCAATTTCATCCTGAAGCTGCACAAGCGATCGCACAAAAGATTGAATCGCTTTGGTATCCTCAGCTCAATAAGTAAATACTCTTATTTAGAAGCTCATTGCCGCAAATCCTGGAATTTTAAGCTTTTTATCGCTCATTATCGCAGCAAACAAAAAACTAGAATCACTTGACGACACCAGGCACATTAATCGCTATAATGAATAAAGTTCCACTGCAGCGTTGGTGACTGCCAATAATGTTTTTGGATCTATGCTTTGTTGAATGAGGGAACCACTATAGTCTAGTGGCAGTAGACCGAGCTTTGCTACTCGGAAACTTTAAACTAGAGAAGAGGTACCCACCTGGATTTATCCAGGTCTAAAACTGAGGTAAAACGGCACTGCGGTGAACTCAAGCATAATCAAGCTCTCTTGGTTTTACACTAAGAGAGTTTTAATTATTGGTAATGGGTAATTGAAAATAGGGAACATTCTAAGATTCAGATACTATTGCCATACATAATTTTCAGACAGTTATTGAAAAATCCGAGCCATTACCAATTACCAATTCCGCGTTACCTATTAACTATTGCTATTTGCTGTATCAAATGCTGCGAAATTGTTATCCAGGATACGTTAGGATAGTGAAATTCTGATTCAAGTTGCGCTACTTTGTCTCAATTGCTGACTACTCCAGTATTTCCAGCAGCTGTTTTTCAGCTAGAAAATGGTTTAACAATTATTCATCAATATATCTCTGCTACCCCTGTTGTGGTAGTAGATGTCTGGGTACGCGCTGGTGCGATGTGCGAGCCAGAACCTTGGTATGGCATGGCGCACTTTCTAGAACACATGATTTTTAAAGGCACTTCCGCAATACCGCCAGGAGTATTTGACTACGTTATCGAAAACTTAGGAGGCACCACCAACGCCGCTACGAGCCATGATTATGCTCATTTTTTTCTGACAACCGCGGCATCATACTTAGAAGATACAGTACCATACTTGGCAGAATTACTCCTCAATCCAGCAATTCCTGATGAAGAGTTTATTTTAGAACGCGATGTTGTTCGTGAGGAAATTCGTTGCGCGTACGACGATCCCGACTGGATTGGCTTTCAAGCTTTGGGCGAGAGTATTTATCAACAGCATCCTTATGGGCGTTCGGTACTTGGCAGCGAGACGGACTTGATGCAGTATACACCAGAGGCAATGCGCTGTTTTCATCACGCGCACTATCAGCCGGAAAATATGACTGTCGTAATTGTTGGGGGTATTGCCCAAGCAGCAGCGATTGAGATAGTCTCTCAAGCTTTTCAAGAGTTCGCGCCGCGCTGCGAGTGTCCGCACACAGAAATTGTCCTTACTGAACCATTACTTGCAGGGATTCGCCGTCAAGAAATCTATTTACCTAGATTAGAGCAAGCACGATTGCTGATGGCTTGGACAGGTCCAGGAGTCGATCAACTACGCAATGCCTATGGTTTAGATCTGCTTTCGGTGTTACTCTCAGAAGGTCGTTCATCGCGATTGGTACGCGAGTTACGTGAAGAACAGCACTTAGTTCAAGGAATTGCCAGTAATTTTTCGCTACAGCGCGATTCGAGTTTATTTACTATTACGGCTTGGTTAGAATCAGAAAATTTAGAGCGTGTAGAATCACTAATTCGCACGCACTTAGAAGACTTACAAACAACTCTCATAACACCAGCAGAATTGGCGCGGTGTAAGCGCGTACTGTGCAACGATTATGCATTTTCAACCGAAACACCCAGCCAACTAGCAGGGCTTTATGGTTACTACAATACGATCGCGCAAGCCGAATTAGCAGTCATTTACCCCGAACAAATTCAGTCTTTTCCAGCTGAAGAGCTTCAATTGTTAACACAACAATATCTTTCTCCATATTCTTATGCAGTTACCGTACTCAAACCTTGCTAGCCTAAAGTAAAGAGGTCAGAGGTCAGAGGTCAGGGGTCAGGGTACAAGAAGCAGGGAAGCAAAGGTGCAGAGGAAGAATTTATGTAAACTTCTTCCACGCCAGCCACCAGCTACTAACCACGAGCTACCAAGTCACTATTCCCTCACCCCTCATATTGCACGAGCAGACAGATGAAAACGGACAACGGACAATACATCGCGATCGCATCATCACCAAATAAACAAATTACCCGCACGATTTTAAGTAACGGTATTGTTGTACTTGTAACTGAAAATCCAGCAGCCGACATCGTTGCTGCTAGAATTTTTGTCAAAGCCGGAAGTTGTCGCGAAGCCCCACATCAGTCGGGTTTAGTTCATTTACTCGCTTCGGTTCTCACTAAAGGAACGCAAAAACGCTCTTCATTGGAAATTGCTGAGCAAGTGGAATCTGTCGGGGCGAGTTTGGGTACGGATGCAGCGGCGGATTATTTCCTACTGAGTTTGAAGACGGTTAGCTCAGATTTTTTAGAGATTTTGGCACTCGCTGCTGAACTTTTGCGATCGCCTTCGTTTCCTGAATTAGAAGTCGAGTTAGAACGACGCTGGTTGATGCAAAACATTCGTTCGCAGCAAGAACAGCCGTTTACCATTGCCTTTGACCAATTACGGCAAGCAATGTACCAAAACCACCCTTATGCGTCATCAGCGTTAGGAACCGAAGCAACTGTAGCAAATCTCCGTCGCGATGATTTAATCGAATACCATCAAACGTATTTTCGTCCTGATAATTTAGTCATCAGTATTACAGGTCGCATTACGGCAAACGAGGCTGTAGCTGCTATCGAAAAGGTTTTTGGCGATTGGCAAAATCCCGCGACTTCGTTACCCGCGTTGCAACTACCTCACATTGAGCCACAACCTTATCAAATTAACAAACCTCAACCCACGCAACAATCGATTGTGATGTTAGGGTATCTGGCGCCGTCAGTACAGCAAAGTGATTATGTTGCTTTAAAGCTGTTATCTACGTATTTAGGCAATGGGCTTTCAAGTCGTCTATTTGTAGAATTGCGCGAAAAGCGGGGATTGGCTTACGATGTTTCCGCGTTTTATCCTACACGCCAAGGTGTTGCACCATTTGTAGTTTACATCGGAACCGCTCCTGAAAATACTGCGATCGCCCTTGCAGGGCTAAAAACTGAAGTTGAACTTCTCTGCACGCAACCGCTAGAAGAATATGCCTTGCAAACCGCTAAAAATAAAATACTTGGGCAGTACGCTTTAGGTAAACAAACCAATGCTCAAATTGCACAAACTTACGGCTGGTACGAAGCTTTAGGATTAGGAATCGAATTTGATATGCGCTTTCAGCAACAAATTGCAGCAGTGACTGCGAAACAGTTACAACAAGCGGCATGTCGTTATTTTCTAGAACCTTATGTCTCAATCGTAGGTCCAGAAGATGCAATTTCTCTAAGTCAAGGTTAACTATGGCTAATATTTAATAGCTTGAATTTAAGTAGGTGGACATAGTGAAACACCGCACTTGTTGGGTACTAGAAACTGATTTACCAATTACCAGTGACCAATGACCAACCTTCTCAGCAAAAATCTAAAGTGCGTCTTTGTGCGTGACTTTCCATTGCTAGCTCAATAATCCGAATCGTATCTTTTGCTTGTTCTGGTTTGACAACGATTTCTTCTTTTTGCGTTATGGCGTTGTAAATATTTTGGTAATATGCCGGATAGCAACCTGCCAGCGTTTCGATTTTTCCGTAAAAATGTAATCCGTCAATATCTGTATTCAATGTTCCCCAATGTTCTTGTGGTTCTTTTCCCCAATTAGTTCCCTGCGGTAGACGCCCTTGCTTAAGCGCCTCTTCCTGTGGGTCCATACCATATTTCACAAAAGAACCTGCTGTACCATGCAATAAGAAATGTGGTCCTAATTCCCTGACTAATTGACCAGCTTTTGCTGTAACTTTTAATTCGCCATAATTGAGAATCAATTCAAACGCATCTGCTGTTTTTGCTCCTGGTCGTTGCTTTCTAATATCAGCAGTCACCGTATCTGGTAAACCAAAAAGACAGATTGCTTGGTCGATTAAATGCGAACCAAGGTCGTATAAAATTCCCGATCCAGGCTCGTCGTATTCGCGCCAGTTTGTTTTGATCTGGTTACGAAAGCGGTCAAAATGAACTTCGTATTCGACTAGCTTTCCTAATAAACGATTCCCAATGATCCGTTTAACAGTCAGAAAATCGCCATCCCAACGGCGATTGTGATGAACACTGAGCAATTTGTTTCGTTGTTGTGCTAGCTCAATTAACTCAGTTGCTTGTTGTGATGTTGGTGTAAAAGGCTTTTCGACAACGACGTGTTTGTCTGCTAACAGTGCTTTTTGGACTAACTCGAAGTGCGAAGTATTTGGCGTAGAGACAACGACAAGATCGATATTAGGATCTGTTAGTAGTTTCTCAGCACTACTGACAGTTTCTACCCCAGGATAGCGCGTTTGACATTTAGTACCATGACGTTCTACGACTTTAGTTAACTTGAGTTCGGGGATAACTGCGATCGCCGGTGCGTGAAAGACTTCTCCAGCCATTCCATATCCAATTAATCCAACCTGCACGACTTGATTCATGTTGATAATACATTTCCATAAGGATATGGGGTAGGAAAGAGATTTATCTCTTTCCCTTAGTCGTTTGCGATCGCCTAAAAAACTACAGGACTAAAAATTACCCAGAATACAGCAACAATTGCTGCTAAACCCACACTATAGATGACATTTTGCTGATGTACCTTATGCGAACCTAGTACTTTTTGTACTCTTTGCTCTGATGCTAAAAACATACTGAGATGCTTTTGACTCGGTGCTGAGCTTGTCAAACTTACAAGTACTAAAATAAACACCGAGATCGCAAACAATAAAATCGCAAAATGCAAGAAGTTAATAGTAGCGTAGGCAACTAACGGTCTCCAAGTAATCCAACCGGCATTTGTTCCAAGTTCAGCAATAAAGCGAATTGCACCCAAAATAAATCCAGCAATCAGAGTATTAATTGCACCTCTGCCATTGGCGCGTTTCCACAAAAGTCCCAATAAAAAGACAGCCGCGATCGGTGGTGAAATATATGCTTGTACTGATTGGAGATACACATACAATTGATCGCTCATCAAGCCAATAAATGGAAGCCAGAGTAAACCAGAAATGACAAGAACAATTGTTGACAGCTGCCCAGCACGAACTAGTTCTCTTTCACTCGCATCTGGACGCCAGCGCTTGTAAAAGTCCATTACCACTAAGGTAGAACTACTATTAAACACACTGGAAAGCGAACTCATCAATGCTGCCAGTAAGCCAGCAACAACCAACCCTTTAATTCCTGTTGGTAGCAGTTCATTAACCATTGTGGCGTACATCTGGTTAGGAGCAACATCAGGAAACAGTTCTCTGCCAGCAATGCCAGGAAGTACAAGAATAAAAACTGGTATTAACTTCAAAAAACCAGCAAAAATTGTCGATCGCCGCGCATTTTCAATATCCGGTGCTGCTAGCGTGCGTTGCACAATCATTTGATCCGTACACCAGTACCAAAGTCCGAGAATAGGTGCGCCGAACAAAATCCCTGTCCAAGGAAATTCCGGATGATTGATACTCTTCCATAAATTGAAGAATTCAGGGTCAGCACCTTGTACAAAAGGACCAAAACCACCGACATCGGTAATAGCGATCGCTGTGAGAAAAATTCCGCCACCAATCAGGATAAATGCTTGTAAAAAGTCTGTATAAATAACCGCACGCAATCCACCAAAGACTGTGTATGCTCCTGTCGCCACAATTAAGACAATTGCGCCTACCCAAATATTCCATCCCAAAATTGTTTGCAGAACCAGTGCCCCTGCATAAACCGCTACGCTAATTTTGGTAAAAATGTATGCAATTAAAGAAACAATAGATAAGTACGTACGGCATTGCGAATTAAAACGCTTCTCCAAAAACTCTGGCATTGTAAATACGCCAGTACGTATATAAAACGGTACAAACAGCCACCCTAATAGTAGCAGCATAAAGCAAGCAATCCATTCAAATTGCCCTACTGCTAAACCAGAACTCGCGCCTGTACCAGCTAATCCAATAAAGTGTTCTGCGGAAATATTGCTAGCAAACAAACTAGCACCAATTGCCATCCAACCAATTCCACCACCACCTAGAAAGTATGATTTACTACTTTCTAAACTCGATCTACTTGACCAGTAGCCAATCGCACCAACACCCACAAAGTAAGCAATGAGAACAAAGATATCTAACCCACTCACAAAAACCCTCCTCAAGCTTCAGTAAAAATACTGAATCTAATGCATTAACATTAATTAACAATCAAAGTTAAGACTTCACATGATAGAATATGCAGCCCCCTTCACCCCTGTTGCAAATTGAGCAGGGAAAATATACTTATTTGGACTAAGCAAAATTGAAAAGTAAGAACTCAAAAATCTATCCAGTTCTTTATTTCAACTCTAATTACAAGCAGGTGGCTTAATGCTTATCCTCACTATAATAATTGATCGCACTCTCAAAACATATTTGCTATCACTCTTAAGGTAGATGTTAGTGTTTCTAATCTTAATTACTTTATGATTCCAGGTAAAGTCAGTTTATCGAACTTAATTTTACTTTAGCAAACATTAAATTCTTGCTCTTTAACGGCTCTGCTAAATGTTTGAGTTTTGTAAAGTGTTGATAATATAAACAGACTAATATTTATAGAATTATGTGAGTGATTGAACAAATAGTATCCCTGCAAGCCAGAAACTATATGGCTTCTGTGGTTGTTTTGTGCGTGCAATGTCTACTAAAGGTGTTGCTCTGTTTTTGCTGACACGCAGATCAATCAAACAGAGTAAATTGAGGAGAAATGAAAAAAATACCACACTATGTTTTAGCCCCGCTAGCAACTGTTATAGCTGCAAATTTGATGGGAACACTTCCCACATCTGCGCAAGTTTTTCAAGAAAACATTGAAGATTCTGCCGACCTAAGTATTGCAGAAGAACAATCGTCTATTTCGAGTAAATTGCAACAAAACTTAGTCGTTGAATCGAGGGTTCAACTAGAAGAATCCACCCTCATAGCAGATAATTCTTCATTAGCAAATCATAGTACATCTACTATAAATTCATCGCCAACCAACGCTCTATCAGTTGATGCCTCAACAGCACATAACCAACAACCGATGGGGCAAGTGACTTCAGTATCGCAACTATCAGATGTTCAACCTACTGATTGGGCATTTCAGGCGCTACAGTCGTTAGTCGAACGCTACGGGTGTATTGCTGGCTACCCTGATGGGACTTATCGAGGTAATCGTGCATTAACTCGCTACGAATTTGCGGCTGGTCTCAACGCCTGTTTAGATCGAGTGAATGAATTGATTGCCACAGCAACCGCAAACCAAGTCACTCGCGAAGATTTAGATGTCTTGCGGCGATTACAAGAAGAATTTACTGGAGAACTTGCGACGATACGCGGTCGTGTTGATACCTTAGAAGCCCAAGTTGCTGAATTAGAAGCAAATCAATTTTCGACAACAACGCGGCTAAATGGAGAAATTGTTATCGGTGCTACGAGTGTTTTAGCAGGAGATAATGCAGCAGGCGAACCGATTGATCGCATTCCTACATTAGGTCAACGAACACAACTGAACTTTAATACCAGTTTTACTGGTGCAGACTTGTTAACAACACGCATTCAAGGCAACAACATTACACCGCTTGGCGGAACAAATAGCGGTCCTCTACTGACCAACGAAGGTCGAGTAGAATTTGATGGCGATAGCGGAAATGAGGTTGGACTTGCGTTGTTGCGATACCGTTTTCCGCTCACTTCTAGAACCAATGTTTATCTTGCAGGTGTTGGTAACGGTTTTGTTGACTTAGATGCTTCTTCTCAGCTTAACCCTTATTTCGATGGCGGTGCTGTTTCGCTGTTCGCGCTGCGCAACCCAATTTATAACTACAGCGGTGGTACTGGATTGGGTGTAAGACATCTGTTTAGCGATAACTTAGAATTAAACTTGGGTTACCTTGTTCCCAGTCTTAATGCGGCAAGACCAACCGAGAAGAACGGTTTGTTTGATGGTAACTATGGTGCTTTAGCACAAGTGATTTTTAGTCCTAGCGACAATGCCAGAATAGGGCTAACATACATCAACAGTTATAGCCAGTCGTTCTTCTTTGGGGAAGGCATAGATCCGCAACTTAACCCAGACTTCATCCCCTTTGGAACAAGCACAGGGAGTAACCTAGCAAATGACACGTTTGGTAGACCAGTTTCTGTTAATGCTTATGGTGTATCGGGAACGCTTGGACTTGGCGCTAATTTTGCTGTGAGTGGTTGGGTCGGATATGCAAACCAGCGCTATATTGGTCGAGGCGATGCAACCGTTTGGAACTGGGGAGTAGGTCTTGCTTTTCCTAATCTGGGTAGAGAGGGAAACTTGGGCGGTATTTTCGTAGGTATGGAACCCAAAGTTACAGAAATTTCTAGCACTCTCAATAATGGACAACCTGATCCTGATACCTCACTCCATCTCGAAGCATTCTATCGATATCAACTCACGGACAACATCCAAATTACTCCAGGTGTGATCTGGTTAACAGCACCAAACCACAATGCGAATAATGATGATGTTGTTATAGGCGTTTTGAGGACTGTATTCCGCTACTAAGCCGCCTATGGAATTTGCTTTAGCCACAATTCACAACCGGTCAAGCTTGCAGCTTTATAAGCTATGCCATAATGATACCATATTGGTACAGTGGAGCGCAGCTATGAAGGAAAAAAAGCACAGTCTAACCCTTAGACTTGATGATGTGGAGAAAGAAAAGCTAGAAAAGCTGGCAGAAGCTTCAGGATTAAGTTTAGCGGCAACAATGCGGCAACTTATTAGAAACGCTAAAGTTAAAAATAATATTTAGTGTAATTCTATAAACGTGCTGCAACTGATTCAGATATTAAGCAGGAGTTCCACAAAGCAGCGGAACTCCTCTTTTGTTTTTAGAACTAAACAATATTGTGACTTAAAACAACTAAAAATTGCGATCGCGATCGCTTAATATCATATTACTCATCTTGCAGTGCAAAACTTCATAAAACCTTCATCTTAATTAAGTGATTTTACTTTAGCTTTACTAAAACTTTATATTTTTTATAGTTTTATCCCTTATTCTGTCGGTAAGAAGAAAATTACATTTTCTTCCCAAAAAATTATCAAATGACAAACAGTTCAATTGTGTTATTCCTGTTAGGAAAACAACTTAATTGTTCTGTTCAGTGCCTACACTTCAACTTAATTTAAGAAAGGCAAAGAGCATCACTATGGCAATCATCCGAGGCACCCCAGGCGACGATACGTTAGTGGGAACAAGGTTTGCTGATACGATTTTTGGCTTAGCAGGCAACGATCTGCTGCTAGGGTTAGCAGGCAATGACACGCTTTACGGCAATAGAGGCAACGATACACTTAACGGTGGAGCAGGAATCGATTCCCTCATTGGTGGTGTAGGAAATGATGTTTATATTATCAATAATGTCGGCGATCGAGTTGTGGAAGCTGCCAATGCAGGTATAGATACTGTACGCTCTTCCGTCAGCTACACACTGCCAAATAATGTTGAGAATCTCATTCTCACGGGAAATCGCAACATCAACGGCACAGGTAACGCACTTGCTAACCGGATTGTTGGTAATAGTGGTAACAATAATATTGCTGGCTTAGGCGGTAACGATACTCTCTTCGGTGGTGCGGGTAACGATACTCTAAGTGGTGGAACTGGCAATGACATCCTCTACGGTGGAGTAGGTAACGATCAACTCTTCGGCAATGAGGGAAGCAATACTCTCTATGGCGGTGCGGGTAACGATACTCTAAGTGGTGGAACTGGCAATGACATCTTGTACGGCGGCGATGGTAACGATGTCCTTTATGGCAATCCAATCGGCTATGCCGGAGGAAATAATACTCTCTTTGGCGGTGCTGGTAATGATACACTCTACGGCGGCGATTTCAACGATCTTCTTGATGGTGGAGTAGGAAATGATCGGCTCTTTGGCTATAGTGGCAACGATACACTCTTTGGTCGTGCAGGTAACGATAGTCTCGATGGTGGCAGTGGTAGCGACGTTCTCTACGGTGGTGATGGTGACGATACTCTGATTCCTAGTGATGTTAACATTCGCCAGAGTTTCTTTTTATACGACTTTCTCTTCTTTTATGGAGATGGCAGTCCAGATCTCTTAGTTGGTGGCGATGGCAATGATACCTACATCATAGTTGAATCAGGCGATCGCATTATTGAAGCTCCCAATGCAGGTATTGATACAGTCATTGCCTACAATAGCTATTCTTTGGGAGATAACATAGAAAACCTGACGCTTGCTGAACAAAGAGATTTCAGTTCTGGTATTAGTGGCACAGGCAACCGTTTAGACAACATTATTGTTGGTAATTCGTCGAATAATACCATACGAGGGCAAGCTGGTAATGACTTTATCGATGGCGGTGCAGGTAACGATCTTATTGCTGGTACAAATCGCGGTATTGGTGAAATAGACACGCTGACGGGTGGAAGTGGCAGCGATCGCTTTATTTTAGGCAGTGCCACAACTGTCTTTTACAATGATGGCAACCCAACAACTCCCGGTTTCGGCGATTATGCCTTAATTACAGACTTCAACTCTGATGAAGATACTATTCGACTCAATGGCAGACGTACAGATTACTATTTAGTTGCTTCCCCCGAAGGCTTACCAGCAGGCACAGCACTCTATTATAGGCAACAAGGTGCAACAGATGAACTAATTGCTATTATCCAAAGCACTACAGCACTTGATATCAACGAAGCTTACTTTAGCTTCAACAACAATGGTGCTAACTTGTCTTTGTTTGAACTCGACGGCAGTAATGGCTTTACTTTACAAGGTGACTTCGGTTTTCCTGCGGGTAACTCGGTAAGTAGTGCAGGAGATGTCAACGGTGACGGGTTTGATGACCTTATTGTTGGTGGAGGTAGCGATGTAGTTCGTAGGGGAGTGTCGCGTAGTTATGTAATCTTTGGTCAAGCTTCTGAGTTTGATGCCAATGTCCAATTAGCAAATCTTGATGGTAACAACGGCTTTATCATTGAGGGGATTGATAACTATGACTTCTCTAACGTTTTAGTTAGCAGCGCTGGTGATATCAACGGTGATGGTTTTGCTGATGTTCTGATTGGTACGAGTGGTTCCTCTCGTGGCAACTTCGATAATTATGGTAATCGCATATATAACTCAGGAACACAAGTATATGTAGTGTTTGGCAAAGCGACAGGATTCGATGCTCGTGTCAATTTAGCAACTCTCGATGGTAGTAATGGTTTTGCGATCGAGGGGAGTAATGTTGATTTTCCATACTCCGTCTCCTTTCCACTTTCGGTAAGTAACGCTGGAGATATTAACGGCGATGGTTTTGATGACATCATCGTTGGTACTTCTGATGTCAGTCGTTATGGTCAAGTATCTGCCGCAGAAAGCTATGTGATATTTGGCAAAGAGACGGGATTTGACGCCCGTCTTGACTTAGGAACGCTTGATGGCAGTAATGGTTTTGTTCTGCAAGGAATTGATTTGAGTGGTTACTCTGCTTCTATTTCAGTAAGCAATGCCGGAGATATCAACGGTGACGGACTTGGTGACATTATTATCGGTGCTTCTGGTGCGCAAGAAAGTTATGTAGTGTTTGGCACAACTACAGGATTTGATGCCCGTGTTGATGTCGCAACTCTTGATGGCAGCAATGGCTTTGTCATTGATGGAATTGATATCAGTGATGACTCTACTAACATCTCAGTAAGCAATGCCGGAGATGTCAACGGTGACGGGCTTGATGACATCATTGTTAACGCGCCTAGCGCACAAGAAAGCTACGTAGTGTTTGGTAAAACCACAGGATTCGATGCCCGCGTTGATGTCGCAACTCTCGATGGCAGCAATGGCTTTGCGATTGAAGGTAACAACTTTGCAGTAAGTAACGCTGGAGATGTCAACAGTGATGGTTTTGATGATTTGATTATCAGTGGTGCTTTTCCAAGCCAAGAAACCTATGTAGTATTTGGTACTTCAAGTTTTGATGCTCGTCTTGATTTAACAACAATTGATGGCAGCAATGGCTTTATTGTTAATCGCAACAATCTTGCCGTCAGTAATGCCGGAGACATCAACGGTGATGGCTATGATGACATTATTTTAGGGAATCGTTTTGCTAGTCCTAATGGTCGTTCTGATGCAGGAGAAAGCTACGTCATTTACGGGCAAGACTTTACAGGACAAGTGACACGTCAAGGAACACCTGGTAATGACTTACTCATTGGCACTGCGGCGGATGACATTCTTGTTGGTGGACTGGGCAATGATACGCTGCGTGGTGGCGGTGGTAGCAACGTTCTCTACGGCGGTGCTGGCGATGATGTTCTAATTTATAGTCCTCAAAACCGTCGCATGGATGGCGGTAGTGGTATCGATACCTTAGCTGTTGATGGTAGTGGTGTGACGCTTGATTTAACTGCAACTCCCAACAACCGCATTCGCCGCATTGAGATTATTGACTTGACGGGTACAGGCAACAACACCTTACAACTGACGCGCTTAGATTTACTCAATTTATCTGAGTCAACGAATCAATTGATTGTCAGCGGGAACGCTGGCGACTCAATGATCTCGACTGGGCAAGGATGGCTGTTTGATACGACCACAACTTTCGATGGCAACCAATACAACCGCTATACTTCTGGTGCTGCAACCTTGTTAGTTGATACAGACATCACCACTACTCTCAGTTAAATTTAAGCAACTGTACTCATTAATCCAATGCTTCTTAGAGTCCCGCTACTTGTTGGGACTTTTTTAGCGTGCAAATCATATCCAATTATCTATTACCAAATACCCCAAAAAAACTATCCGCTCTCACGGGAGATCGCGGAGACCTAAGTGAGAGCGGTCTAGTCGGGTCGTCAGATTGGAACCAGACTGCCGGAAGGAACTCCGAGAATCAGCCTAGCTAATTGAGTTGTCTTAGTCTCTCAACAAGACCAAGGCTAACCTTTAGAGAACAGCCCCGGCGCACAGCCGGCTTGCTCCAATCTGGTGACCCATGCATTTACTACTATCTATCATGGGCATCACCTCCTTGTTGCCTGACCGGACTAAATCTCAAAAGGGCAGAGTGTTTAGCTCTGGGTTTGTTCAACCTTATTCAAGATAACATATGATTTGCGAATTTTGACTACAAATAGAAAAAACTCCTACCTTTTTTGGCAGGAGTTTATAGATTACTGATCTAACTCGGTTGATTACAAAGCGTTACCGCGAGGCAGTACCTCCTCAGGGAATTGGAAATGCTCGTGAGGCTGGTCTTGGGGAGCCATCCAAGCCCGAATACCTTCGTTGAGCAGAATGTTTTTCGTATAGAACGTCTCGAATTCGGGGTCTTCCGCCGCGC